>JADZCL010000435.1 GCA_020851615.1 Rubrivivax sp. | reverse complement strand
GGACGGCATTCCTGGTGCGCCAGGGCCACGAGCCCAAGGGCTTCCTGGAACTCGACTCGACCGAGGTCGACCGCCCGGGCCCCGTCGAGGCCCACATCAGTCCCTATCAGGACCCCGAGACGGTGGCAATGGCGCGGGGCGCGGCCTGCGCCCAGACCACCGTCGGCAAGGTGGGTGATGCCGCTCCCGCCGTCGTTGCCCTGCCGGTCTCACGCCGCGCGGAGGCGACGCGGCAACCCGCACCCGGACAACCGCGCGAGAAGACCGTCATTCGCCTGCCGTCCTTCGAGCAGGTGCGGGCCGACCCCGTGCTCTACGCCCACGCCAGCCGCGTGATGCATCTCGAGACCAACCCCGGCAACGCGCGGGCGCTGGTGCAGCGCCATGGTCCGCGCGACGTCTGGCTGAATCCGCCGCCGCTGCCACTCAGCACGCCCGAGATGGATCATGTCTTTGGCCTGCCGTACGCCCGCAACCCGCATCCGGTCTATGCCGACTCGCGCGGTGGTTTCGATGGCCCTACGCGCATCCCGGCGTGGGAGATGATCCGCTTCAGTGTCAACATCATGCGCGGCTGCTTCGGTGGATGCACCTTCTGCTCCATCACCGAGCACGAGGGCCGCATCATCCAGAGTCGCAGTGAGGACTCGATCGTGCACGAGATCGAGGAGATGCGCGACAAGGTGCGCGGCTTCACCGGCGTCGTCAGCGATCTCGGCGGGCCCACCGCCAACATGTACCGGCTTGCCTGCAAGAGCCGTGCGATCGAGGCCGCCTGCCGCAAGCCCAGTTGCGTCTACCCCGACATCTGCCCGAACATGGGCACCGACCATGGGCCACTGCTGCGCCTGTACCGTCGCGCGCGCAGCGTGCGTGGGGTGAAGAAGGTCCTCATCAGTTCGGGCCTGCGCTACGACCTCGCCGTGCGCTCGCCCGAGTACGTGCAGGAACTGGTGACGCACCACGTCGGCGGCTATCTCAAGATCGCGCCCGAGCACACCCAGGCCGGGCCACTGGCGCGGATGATGAAGCCCGGCATCGCCGCCTACGACCGCTTCAAGCAGATGTTCGAGGCGGCCAGCGCCGCCGCCGGGAAGAAGCAGTACCTGATCCCCTACTTCATCGCCGCCCATCCCGGTACCAGCGACGAGGACATGCTCGAGCTGGCACTCTGGCTCAAGCGCAATGGCTTCAAGGCGGACCAGGTGCAGGCCTTCTACCCGAGTCCGCTGTCGACCGCGACCGCCATGTACCACTCGGGCATCAACCCGCTCAAGGGCGTGCATCGTGATGGACGCGGAGAACGCGTGGATGTGGCGCGCGGTGAACGGCGGCGGCGCCTGCACAAGGCCTTCCTGCGCTGGCACGACCCCAACAACTGGCCGCTGCTGCGCCAGGCCTTGCAGGACATGGGTCGTGCCGACCTCATCGGCAACGGCCGCCAGCATCTGATCCCCAGCCGGCAGCCCGCAACGGATGGCAGCTACTGCAGCGCACGCCGCAAGAATTCAACGCCTGCACAGACGCCGTTGTCCGCCGCTCCGGCGCGGCGCGGGCAGCTCCTGACGCAGCATACGGGCCTGCCCCCGGCCCCTGCACGCGGCAAGCTGCGTCGGCCCTGACGCAGCGCCAACGGTACGTGGCCGCTGCAAACGCCAAGGGCCACCGTTTCACGGGTGGCCCTTCGGACGACCGGACGGCACGCAGTGCCGACGGGTGTTGGCGCCGGGTACGGGTTCCGGGTTCCGCCCATTGTTGCGGTCGGTTGTCGCCAATGACGGGTGCATGGTAAGCGCCGCTCGATGACACGATCGTGTCAAGAGCGCCGCAAGGGCCGTCCTGTTTGTTGGACTGGCGCGGTGCTGGGGCTCGAGCGGTGCGACCCATCCGGCCTGCGCGTGCCCATGGCGGGCCGAGCGGCCGGCACAATCCACGCGTGGCCCGCAACCTTGACATCCCTTGCCCGTGCCGTGCGCGCGAGGACACACCGGTGCGCTACATCGATTGCTGCGGACGGTGGCACCAGGGGTTCGAGCGAGGCGAGCACGCGCCGACTCCCGAAGCACTGATGCGCTCGCGCTACAGCGCCTACGCGCTGGCCCAGGGCCGCGGAGCCGCACCGTCGGCGTTGCTGCACTACCTGATGCAGACGTGGCATCCGTCCACCGCCCCGGGAGATCTGGAACTCGGCTTCATGCAGTGGACCGGGCTGGAGATCGTGCACCATGAAACGCGCGGCGACGCCGGCGTGGTGGAGTTCGTGGCGCACCACAAGGTCAACGGCCGCGCGGCCAAGCTGCAGGAGCTGAGCCGCTTCGTGCGCGACGGTGAGCGCTGGCTCTACCTGGATGGCGCAGCCGAAACCGGCGCAAGAGGCTGACCCGCGCGGGCCGCGACCGTCGGCCATCGGCAGCAGCCCCACATCGAGTCATGCCCTGGGTGCTGCGCGGCGCCCCGCTCAGCGGAACACGACCGTCTTGTGCCCGTTGACCAGCACCCGGTGCTGCGCGTGCCAGGTGATGGCGCGGGCCAGGACGGCACATTCGATGTCGCGTCCGATGTGCGCCAACTGCTCGGGCGTGCAGGCGTGGTCGACGCGGGCGATGTCCTGCTCGATGATGGGCCCCTCGTCCAGCGTTGCCGTCACGTAGTGCGCCGTGGCGCCGATGATCTTGACGCCGCGCTCATGCGCCTGGTAGAGGCGCGCGCCGGCGCTGCAAGCGCGTTCCGGCCAAGGTCGACCCTGCCCTGTCAGGCCTTACACCATTCGTTTCGGGGATGTATGGATTTTGTGTCGAGAAGTCGTCGACAGAATGCGCCCATCGGAGAGCCGACGGGTGAAACGGTGCCGAAGACCAGGGAGGGTCTCTTTGATTGCGATGGAATCCGTCGGCGGTCATGCCGACGACGGCCTGCACGCGGCGCCCGGCAGTGCCCGTGCCGCGGCACCGGCTGCCGACGCGGCGCTGAAGGCGCTGGCCTGCGCGGCCAGGCTGCACCACGTGGCCGCGGACCCGGCGCAACTGGCCCATCGGCTGGCGCTGGATTCGGCCGCCGCAGTGGATGCTGCCACGCTGCTGCTGGCCGCGCGCCACCTGGGCCTGAAAGCCAGGCTCAGCCGCAGCACGGCCGAGCGCCTGCCGCTGGCCCCGCTGCCCGCGCTGGCCTTGATGCGCGACGGCAGCGTCGTGGTGCTGGCGCAATGCCAGGCCGAGCGCGTGCTGCTGCAGCGCTTCGACGACCTGCCGGGCGGCGCCCCGGGCCTGGCCATCGAGTCCGTCGACAGCTTTGCCGCCGCGTGGAGCGGGCAGTTGATCCTGGTCACCAGCCGCGCCAGCCTGGCCGGTGAACTGGCGAAGTTCGACTTCAGCTGGTTCATCCCCAGCCTCGTCCGGCACCGCAGGCTGATCGGCGAGGTGCTGCTGGTGTCGCTGTTCCTGCAGCTCTTCGCGCTGGTGTCGCCGCTGTTCTTCCAGGTGGTGATGGACAAGGTGCTGGTGCACCGCGGCGTCAGCACGCTGGACGTGCTGGTGGCGGGCCTGGTCGCCGTGGTGCTGTTCGAGTCGCTGCTGACCGGCTTGCGCGCCTACGTGTTCAGCCACACCACCAGCCGCATCGACGTCGAGCTGGGCGCGCGCCTGTACCGGCATCTGCTGGCGCTGCCCCTGTCGTACTTCCAGGTGCGGCGCGTCGGCGACTCGGTGGCCCGCGTGCGCGAGCTGGAGAACATCCGCAGCTTCCTGACCGGCAACGCGCTGACGCTGGTGCTGGACGTGGTGTTCTCGGCGCTGTTCATCGGCGTGATGCTGCTCTACAGCGTCAAGCTCACGCTGATCGTGCTGGCCAGCCTGCCGCTGTACCTGGGCTTGAGCCTGGCCGTGGTGCCGGTGCTGCGCGCGCGGCTGGACGAGAAGTTCGCCCGCGGCGCCGAGAACCAGGCCCTGCTGGTGGAGAGCATCACCGGCGTGCAGACGCTCAAGGCCGGCGCGCTGGAACCCGCCTTCGCCCGCCGCTGGGACCAGCAGTTGGCGGCCTACGTCTCGGCCGGCTTTCGCACGCAGAGCCTGGCCACCGTGGCGCACGAGGCCGTCAACCTGGTGGGCAAGCTGGTCTCCGCGGCCGTGCTGTGGTTCGGCGCCCATGCGGTGATGGCCGGCGAGCTGACCGTGGGCATGTTCGTCGCGTTCACGATGTTCAGCAACCGCGTGGCGCAACCCATCATGCGCATCGCGCAGATGTGGACCGACTTCCAGCAGACCGGCATCTCGGTCAGGCGGCTGGGCGACATCCTGAACACCCGCACCGAAGTACCGCCGCAGGCCGCCGCGCAGCTGCCGGCGCTGCAGGGCCGCATCACCTTCGACGCCGTGAGCTTCCGCTACCGCCCCGAGGCGCCGCCGGTGCTGCAAGGCGTCAGCCTGGACATCCGCCCCGGCGAGGTGATCGGCATCGTCGGCCGCTCGGGCTCGGGCAAGAGCACCCTGACCAAGCTGGTGCAGCGCCTGTACAGCCCCGAGCAGGGCCGCGTGCTGGTGGACGGCATCGACATCGGCCTGGTCGACGCAGCGCAACTTCGCCGCCAGTTGGGCGTGGTGCTGCAGGAGAACTTCCTGTTCAACCGCAGCGTGCGCGAGAACATCGCCATCGCCGACCCCGCCGCGCCGATCGAAGCGGTGATGCACGCCGCGCGGCTGGCCGGCGCGCACGACTTCATCAGCGAGCTGCCCGAGGGCTACGACACCGTGGTGGGTGAACAGGGCGCCGGCCTGTCCGGCGGCCAGCGCCAGCGCATCGCCATCGCCCGCGCGCTGTTCACGCAGCCGCGCATCCTGATCCTGGACGAAGCCACCAGCGCGCTGGACTACGAGAGCGAGGCCATCCTGCAGCGCCACATGGCGCACATCGCCAAGGGCCGCACCGTGATCATCATCGCCCACCGCCTGAGCGCGGTGCGGCAGGCCAGCCGCATCGTCGCGATGGACAAGGGCCGCATCGTCGAGGTCGGCCCGCACGATGCATTGCTGCGGCACGACGGCTTGTACGCGCACCTGTGGCGCATGCAGGCCGCCGTGCCTGATGGCGCGGCCCGTGCCGGAGGAGCCTCGGCATGACCGCGCCAGCACCTCACCTTCGCCATCCGGCCGCTGAACTGCTGGCGCGCTACCGGGCCATCCTGGCGGCCGCCTGGGCGGCGCGGCACGAACTGGCAGGCCCCAAGCGGCTGGCCGACGAAGCGGCCTTCCTGCCGGCGGCCCTGAGCCTGCAGGAAACCCCCGTGCACCCGGCGCCGCGGCGCGCGATGTGGGCGATCATGGCCTTGTTCGGCCTTGCGCTCGCCTGGGCCTGCATCGGCGAAGTCGACATCGTCGCCGTCGCGCCCGGGCGCATCATCGTCAGCGACCGGACCAAGGTCGTGCAGCCGCTGGAAGCCGGCGTCATCAAGGCCATCAAGGTCAAGGACGGCGACCGGGTGCAGGCCGGCCAGGTGCTGATCGAGCTGGACCCCACCACGGCCACCGCGGACCGCGAAAGCGTGGCGCAGCAGCTCAAGGCTGCGCAGGCGGAGGCCGTGCGGGCGAAGGCCCTGCTGGCCGCCTTGCAGCGCGGCATGGCCGGCGACGGTGACGCGCAGCAGCAGGCCGAGTGGGGCGACATCACCGCCAAGCAGGCCAGGCTGGATGCCGAAACCGCCCGCCGCCAGGCCGAGGTCGCCACCGTGCAGGAGGCCATCGCCAAGCTGCAGGCCACCTTGCCGCTGGCCGGCCGGCGCGAAGCCGACTTCAAGGCCTTGACCGAGCAAGGCTTCGTCTCCAGCCATGCGAGCCAGGACCGCATGCGCGAGCGCATCGAGCTGGAACGCGACCTGGCCACCCAGCAGGCGCGGCTGCACGAGACGCAGGCCGCGCTGGCCGAATCGCACCAGGGCAAGCGGGCCTATCTGGCCGAGATCCGGCGCACGCTGAACGACCGGCTGACCAAGGCGGCGCTGGACGCGGCGCAGTTGAGCCAGCAGGGCGCCAAGACGCTCAACCGCGAGCAACTGCTGCAGCTTGCGGCGCCGGTCTCGGGCACCGTGCAGCAGCTTGCGGTGCACACCGCCGGCGGCGTGGTCACGCCGGCGCAGCCGCTGCTGGTCATCGTGCCCGACGATGCCGAGGTCACCGCCGAAGCGACGCTGGAGAACAAGGACATCGGCTTCGTCAGGCCCGGGCAGGACGTGGCGGTGAAGGTGGACAGCTTCCCGTTCACCCGCTACGGGCTGGTGCCGGCGACGGTGCTGCGGGTGACCAAGGACGCCGTGATCGACGACAAGCGCGGCGCAATCTTCCCGGCGCTGCTAAGCCTTCGCAAGGCCGAGATGGACATCGACGGCCGCATGCTGCGGCTGACGCCGGGCATGACGGTCAGCGCCGAAATCAAGACCGGGCGGCGGCGGGTGATCGACTATCTGCTGAGCCCCGTGCAGCAGGCCTTGCATGAGAGCCTGGGGGAGCGATGAGGCTGCGAGACGACATGGCGCCGGCCTTGGCCAGCCCCGAGCGCCGCATGCATTTCACCGCGCTGGCCGAAGCATGCGTCGCACCGGCATTGAACGAGGCGGGCTTCGCCCGCGCGATACGCGAGCACGGGCGCGCGCTGCTGCCCCACGCCAGCCTGCTGGCGGCCGTCGGCCGCCTGAGTTTCGACCACGTGGTGATCGAATATCTCGGCGGCGTCGACTACCACCCTGCGCACCTGGCGCAGATGCCCCGGCAGCTCAACCTCCGCGAGCGCCCGATCATGGGCCGCTGGCTGCGGGAGCGCGACGCGCTGGTGGTCGACCCCGAGGCGGACCGGGACCAGTTCTCCGAGTTCGAGCGGCGCGAGGTCTTCAGCCATGGCCTGGGCCGCCTGGCGATCCATGGCGTGGCCGATCCTTCCGGCAAGTACGCCAGCTACTTCAGCTTCTCCGGCGTTCAGGGCCAGGCTGACGACCTGAAGCAGACGCTTCGGCTGATGACGCCGCTGCTGCACCAGGCGGTGATGTCGCTGCGCAACGGGACGGCGCGCGCCGCCGGCGCGTCGGCACTGTCGCCCGAGGACTTTGCGCTGCTCGAACTGCTGGCCTGCGGACGCAGCAATGCCGAGATCGGCAAGGTGACCGGCAAGAGCGAGAAGACGATCCGCAACCGCTTGACGCGCATCTATGCCGACCTGGGCGTTGCTTCGCGGACCGAGGCCGCGTCCGTCTACCTGCAGTTGCCGCGGGGCCAGCCATGAGGTGCCGTCAACCGCGCTCGGGACAAATGTCCCGCGATGTTGGCGCGGCACTCGGCGATGCTTGGTCACGGTCAACCTCAGTCACCCCCAGCCCTGTCCGCGTTTCATCGAGTTAAGGAGGCTCACCCGTAGGGTGGTCGGTTGTCCGGATCAACACTGCCATGTTCGTCAATCAGGTCAACGGCTTGGCGTTGCTGACGACCGACGTAGTCACGGATTCAGGCTGTTGTCAGGGCGTCCGATGGTCGGGAAGCGACTCGTCTCCACACGCTGCTGCGCGCGTGGCCCAAGGATTGCGCAGGAAACGGTGGCGATGAATGGCTTCCGTAAACCTTTCGGGTTCGCATGACGCGCGTGGGCGACTGCTCAACTGTTTGAGTTGGCTTCTTATGGCGCTAGGAGAACGGAGATGGGGTTGTTGTCAATTTGTAGGAAAAGCATGTCATATCGTGTCGTCCTTCTTCTGCTCTTGTCTTTTGGTGCAATTTGCGCAGATGCGCTTGCGGGGTTTGAAGATCGAACATTTGACGAGTTTAGAGTTTTGACGACAAAAAGGATAACTGAGCGATTAATTTCGAATAATGTTTGCAGAGACATCATAGATTGTCAGCAAAAAAAGGTAGTCTTTGCTTCTCCAGCGCCAAATGGATTTGAAGTTCAAATTTACTCTCCACGGATTGGAGTGGAATTACAAAAAGAAATGACATCAATCTGCCAAGAGGTTTTTTTTAGTAATTCTGGAATGAAGTCAATTTCATTGTCAGTGAGTGATGAGATTTTTTCTGACGTCATTAATAGGTCCATTTTCTCTCGCAAGAGAGAGTTGGTTTTCAAAATTCAATTTCGCAGGAGGTAGACGTGTCCACAGTTGAAATTCGGGTTAAAACAGGTCCTGTAGGAACTCAAAGTCTGGCCGACTCCAAATCTTGGATACCGCATACATTTATCGTCGTAACTGGTCCGGATGGCGTGGAACGCGGCTATGGTCTAGCTCCAGCAGAGGAGGAGCATCTCACTGGGGATGGGAAAATTTATGATGATACCAATCACTTATACAACTCATCTAGCGGGAAATTGGATCTGTCGGATGCTGAGTATGCGAGGTTGATGGATTTCATCAATAGATCCCAAAATAATCCACCTTCATACTATTTGCCGTTTGGATCTCAGTGCGCAAACTGGGCAGTTAAGGCGTTGACTGAGGCGGGCATTCCTGCGATAGCGTCACCAAATTTGATGCCGGACAACTTTCTTCGAGATCTTTTCGAGACAATTATCTGGAACCCGTACACTCAGTGGATAAATATCAAAGCAAATGAGCTTTATGGGCGCGCGATACGCGGTACAGTCCGCGACCCTTTGGCCATCGACCTCGACGGCGACGGCATCGAAACCGTCGGGTTGCCCACCACGGGTATCCCCATCCTGTTCGATCACGACGCCGACGGCATCCGCACAGGCACCGGCTGGCTCAAATCCGACGACGGCTGGCTGGTGCGTGACCTGAACGGCAACGGCACGATCGACAGCGGCCGCGAACTCTTCGGCGTCGATACGCTCATCGTGTCCACTGACCGCTTGGACGGCGGCAACAGGACCATCACGCGCGAGCGCAACGCCTACAACGGCTTCGATGCCTTGCGCGTGCTGGATACCGGCACCGGCGTCGGCACCGTGGGCGCCGGCGACGGCGTGATCGACGCCAACGACGCGGCTTATGCCGAATTGAAGATCTGGCGCGACCTCAACCAGGACGGCATCAGCCAGCCCGGTGAGTTGCAGTCCCTGGTCGCGGCGGGTATCGCGTCGATCTCCATCGAGTCCACGCTGGCCAACACGAACCTGGGCAACGGCAACACGGTGTCCGCCACGGCCACGGTGACGCGCACTTCGGGTGCCCAGACGCAGGTGGCAGGCGTGGGGCTGGACACCGCCGGCAACCTCAATCTGGCCACCAACGCTTTCTACCGTACCTTCACTGACAGCATCGCACTGACCGAAGTTGCCAAGGCCTTGCCCGAGATGGGCGGCGGCGGCTGGGTGCGCGACTTGCGCGAGGCCATGAGCCAAAGCGGCGGCGATGCGCTCACTGGCGTCGTTCAGCAGTTCTCCGCGGCCGCCAGCCGCGATGCGCAGATGGCCTTGATCGACCAGTTGCTGCAGACCTGGGCCGCGTCAACCGGGCGGCTGCATGTCAGTTCCGAGTTGGAACTTGTGCAAGGCACGGTCACCAATGAGACAAGCAACACCAGGACCACGCACTACGAGACGGCCGACGTGCAGATCGCCTTCGGCTCCTACATTGGCCAATACGTCCAGTACAAGTTTGCCGACGGTGCCTACATGAAGACGGGGACGTCCCCGAACGGCGGCGAGTATCAGTCCGTCAACGACGCGGGCATGGCGTGGCTCGATCGGCGCAACGTGCTCGAAGTGTTCAACGGCCAGCGCTTCTTCAGCTTCGACCAGACCACTCAGCGCAGCGCCGGCGGCGGATCGGGGAGCGGCGGGGGTGGCGGGGGCGGCGGTGCAGCCAGCACGCCCGGCTCCACCATAAACTGGATCTACAGCTTTAATGGCACACAGGTCGACCTGATCGATCGAGCCTACGATGCTTTGCGTGAATCAGTCTACGAAGCACTTGCGCTGCAGACGCGACTAGCCAAGTACCTGAACACCATCGAATTGGCGATCGACGAAACCGGCATCCACTTCGACACCGCGCCGATGCTGCAACTTCTGCAATCGGCCCACGCGGACGATGAGAAAGTTGGGCTCGAAGACTTGTCGGAATTGATCAAGTACGCCCAGCCTACGCTGGACGCGGTGGACTTCGACGGCATGGTGATGCTGCGTACCTGGATTGAAGCTTTGCCTTCGGGCTCGGCCATTCTGTCCGGCCTGCAGGCGAGCGGTCTGTTGACCGTTGGTGGCAGCCTGGCGGCCACCGATGCGACCGATGTCCATCTGGGCGACGCATCGGCCAATCAGGTGGCAGGTGGTGCCGGTGACGACGTGCTGGACGGCGGTGCCGGTGACGACACGATTCGCGGTGGTGCCGGCGCCGACCACCTCTATGGCCGCAGCGGGGCTGACGTTCTCTACGGTGAGGACGGCAACGACACGCTGGATGGGGGCACCGGTAACGACACCCTCTACGGCGGTAAAGGCAACAACACCTACCTGTTCGGCAGGGGAGATGGCCAGGACGTCGTGCGCGTGACCTACGACACCACGGTGGGAAAGCTCAATACCTTGCAGCTCAAGCCCGGTGTGACGCCGTCGGACGTGGTGCTCAAGCAGGTCTATGACGTGGACATGGGTGGCAACGTGGCGCTGGAGTTCTCCATCGCCGGCACCGCCGACAAGATCGTCTTCGACGGCTTCTTCTACAACAACGATCCGGCCGGCGGCTACAACTCGCTGCAGCAGGTCAAGTTCGCTGACGGCACAACGTGGG
>JADZCL010000434.1 GCA_020851615.1 Rubrivivax sp. | reverse complement strand
GGCCAAATCCGGCCAGATCAAGGCAATGGTGCAGGCGCCAACACCAAGCCGCCAACACCAAGCCCTTCAGGTCGGTATCGGCGGTCCACACAGGGGTCAAGAGGCCGTTTGAAATTCCTATGCGCCCCAGGGTCTCGATGGGCGTCGGCCTGATCTGGATGGTCGACCGCCACGTGGGCGCGGCCCAGCACAAGGTCCGCCAGATGCTGCGCGAGGCGCGGGGTCCCCTCTGACCGCGGGCCCCGACGACCCGACCCGGCACCCACCGGGCCGCGTCCGGGTGGGGCCACGCGGCGCGCCGCTTGAGCGATCATCACGGACCACGTCCGAGCCTGCCCCGATGACGCCCGCCCCGACCGCCGCGCCCTGGCGACTGCGCCTGCTGGGCGGCTTCGCCATCGACGACGGCCAGCAGCGGCTGACGCGGCTGCACAGCCGCGCCGCCATGCTGCTGCTGGCGCGGCTGGCGCTGCGTCCTGGGCGCGACCATGGGCGCGAGGAGCTCGCCGCGCTGCTGTGGCCCGAGGCCGACGGCGCGACCGGGCTGGCGCGCCTGCGTCAGACGCTCAGCACCATGCGCACGGTGCTGGAGCGCCACAGCGGCCTGTCCGGGGCCCGCCCGTTGCTGGTCGCCGACCGCCGCGTGCTGCGCCTGGTGCAGGGGGCACTGGATTGCGACGTCTGGCCCTTCGAGCGCGCCTGCGCGACGGGGGACGCGCTGGCCGCCAACCGGCTCTACACCGGCGAGCTGCTGCCCGGCTTCGCCGACGAATGGGTGGTCGAGGAGCGCCTGCGCCTGCAGGGCCTGGCCGACCGCTGCGGCGCTGCGGTCGTGCAGCCCCTGCACCACGCGGCGACGCTGCTGGATCCGCCCGCACTCGGCGAGCGGGCACCGCCACCCCTGCCGGTGGCCGACCCGGCACTGGCGCTGCCGCTGCCCGTCGGTCGCTGGTACGGCGAGCCCGGGGCCCTGGCCGCGCTGGCAGGGCGCGCGGGCGCGCAGCGCGTACTGACGTTGCGTGGCCCGGGCGGCATCGGCAAGACACGGCTGGCGCTGGAACTGCTGCACCACCTGGCCGCCGCGGGTGCGCCATTCGATGTGCTGCGCTTCGTCTCCTGCGTGCAGGTGCAAGCGCTCGCGGCGCTGCAGGACGCCCTGCTGCTGGCCCTGCGCCCGCCGCCGGGCGGCGGCGACCCGCTGGCGCGCTGCGCCCAGGCGCTGGCGGGCCGGCGGGCCCTGCTGGTGCTGGACAACGCCGAGATGCTGCAGCCCGCGGCGATGCACTGGCTGCAGCAGGCGCTGGAGCGGCTGCCCGAACTGCACCTGCTGTTCACCTCGCGGCGCGTGCTGGGATTGGCCGGCGAGGTCGACCACCTGGTGCCCGCACTGATGCTGCCGGCGGCCGACGCGCCCTGCGCCGAACTCGCCGGCAATCCGGCCGTGCGGCTGTTTGTCGAACGCGCCACGGCCAGTCGCGCCGACTTCCAGCTGCACGCCGGCAACGCCCCGGCCGTGGCCGCGCTGGTGCGCCGGCTGCAGGGCCTGCCGCTGGCGCTGGAGCTGGCTGCCTCGCGCGTGCGCAGCGTGCCACCGGCGGCACTGCTGGCGCTGCTGGACCAGCCCGGCTCCGGTCGTTGGGCGCTGCTGGCACGCAGCGGCGTGCGCGCCGGCAACGACCCCCGCCATGCCTCGCTGCTGGCGGTGGTCGACGACAGCCTTGCCAGCCTGCCGCCGGCGGCCGCGGCGCTGCTGCCCTGGCTGGCCGCCGCCCCCGCCGCGGTAGCCGCCGACCTCGGTGCGCATCTGGCGCTGGCCGCCGGCACCGCACGCGACGCGGCGGCCGCGCGCGAGGCACTCGACGACCTGGTGGCGGCCAGCCTGCTCGACGGCGCGCAAGACGATGGCCACGAGACCTGGTGGGCGCTGCGCGAGCCCGTGCGTGACCGGGTGCTCGACACGCATCCGCCCGGGACACTGCAGCCCTGGTGGGAAGCCATCGCCACCTGGGCCGACAGCCTGCCCCCACCCTGGCCGCTGCCGCGGCTGGCGCCGCTGTGGCCGCTGCTGACCGGGCTGGCGCGCACGGCCGACGCGGGCGCGCAGGCCGAGCCGCTGTGCCGCGTGGCGCTGGCCCTGGTGCCCGCCTGGGCCGAACGCAGCCCGCCACCCGCGTTCGTGGCGGCGCTCGACGCGGCACTGCGCCCGGCGCCCCCCGGCACGGCCGACCCGCTGCCGGCGCCGCTGCGCCGGCGCAGCCACGCGCTGGCGGCGCGGCTGGCGCTGGCGGTGGGCGCTCGCGCGCTGGCCTGCGACCATGCCGAGCTGGCGGCCGCCGACTGGCCGAGCGAGCCGGCCGAGTGCGCCCGCGCGCAGTGGCAGGTGGCCAAGGTGCGCTGGCGCGCGCAAGGCGACGTGCCGGGCGCCCGGGCGCTGCTGCAGCAGGCGGCGACGCTGGCGCAGGCGGGCGGCGACGCGGCCACCGAGGCCGAGGCCGTCAACCAGCTGGCCACCATGGCCAACGAAGTCGACGCCGACCCCGTCGGGGCCGAGGCGGGCTACCGGCGCGCGCTGGCCTTGCTGGAAGGCGTGCGACCGCAGCCGCTGCACGCGCTGCGCGGTGTGCGCCACAACGTGGCCATCGCGCAGGTCTATGCCGGGCGGGCGGCCGAGGCGCTGGCGCTGATCCAGACCTTGATTGCCGAGGCCCGCGCCTGCGGCGACCAGCAACTGCTGGCGCCGCTGCACAACGCCCTGGGCAGCGCGCTGCAGGACCTGGGTCAGCTGCCCGCAGCCACGGCCGCCACCGTGCAGTCGCTGGAGCTCGCCTGGGGCGCGCTGGACAACGAGGCGGTGCTCTACGCGCTGTGGAACCTGGCGCTGCTGGCGCACCGCCAGGGCCTGGCCGAGCCGGCGGCGCGGCTGCTGGGCTTTGCCGACCACACCTGGCGCACGCAGTTCGGCCCGCTGGCCCGCAGCGACCGGCGCGACCTGCTGCGCGTGCGCCGCGCCTGCCGCCAGCGGCTGACGCCGCGGCTGGCCGAGTCCCTCTGGCGCGCCGGGCAGGCGCTGTCGCTGGCCGAGGCCGTGGCCCAGGCGCGGCGGCTGTGCCCGCCCTGAGGCCGCACCCGATCGGCTCAACCGCGGCGACGCCGCCGCAGCAGCCCGCCCAGCAGCAGCGCGGTGGCCGCCAGCAGCGCGCCGGAGGGCTCGGACACCTGGGCGGGTTCGCCGGATCCCGGGTCGAGCGGAGCCCGGCCGTATTCGACGACGTAGCCGAACGCGCCGCCGCCGAGCGGCAGGCTCGTCCAGCCGTAGGTGACGGGCTGGCCGACGACGCTGGCATTGATGTTCAGGGCCAGCAGATCGTAGTCCTCGAAGCCCGGGGCCGAGGCCGGCTGGCCGATCAGCCAGTGCGCGTAACTCAGCAGCTGACCGGCCTCGGGGCCGTCCAGCCAGCGCCATTCACCCTCCACCGCCGCGTCGCTGGCGCCCAACCAGGCGTTGCCGGTGGCACCGAATCCGACCAGGAACGCGAACGCGGACTGGACGAAGGCCTGCTCCTGCGCCGAGGTGATGGTCGCCAGGTAGCCGGGCTGGCCGAGGTGGCTGCTGGTCAGCGCCGCGCTGCGTGCCGAGGCGAAGTCGATCGGCGCAAAGATGCTGCTCGCCGGCACATAGTCGTACCAGTGGTCGTTGCCGCCTGCGGCGACGGTCCATTGCACGGGCGCGGCCTGCAGGGCCGGGGCGGCCAGTTGCAGGGCCGCCGCCGCCCAGAAAGCCAGGGTCCGGCGCGGGGTCAGGGTCTTGCGTGTCATGGTGGGCGCTCCTGTGGGGTGGGCCGTCGGTTCGACGTCAGGGCCATGCTCACGGGCCACCGTTCGTCCAACGTTCCGGCGGACGCCGCGTGCGCCCCCCCGGATGCGGGGGCCCGGGATCACGCCTTTCGGCGCCCGGCCTCAGGCGTCGGCCGCGTCGTCCGGTGTGGCCTGGCCGGCGTCGGCCGCATCGCTCACGTCGATGCGCTTCATGTTCTCCAGCATCTTCAGCAGGTAGTGCAGCGCATGCGCGGTGTCGTTGACGGAGAAGCCGTCCAGCACCTGGCGGTAGTAGTCGTGGATCTTGGGCAGCGCCTGCGTCTGCCAGAGCTGCCGGCCCGAGGGCGTCAGGCGCACCAGCCGTGAGCGGCCGTCGTTCGGATCGGTCTCCAGGCGCAGATGGCCCGCACGCACCATGCGCGCCACCACGCCCGACAGGTTCTGGCGGCTGACCATCAGGTAGCGCGCCAGTTCGTTGATGCCCAGGCCCGGCTCGGCCTCGGGCCGCGAGACCGCGCCCAGCACCGCCCACTGCTGCGTCGTCAGGCCCTCGGCCTCCACCGCGCGTGAGCCGGTTTTATGCAACATGTTTGCGCATTGGTAGAGCCGGAAGAAGACCCGGTTGGCCAGCGCCATCTGCGCTGCATCGGCCGATTCGTCTAGGGTTTTCATGGGGTGTTCAAACGCCTTTGGCTTCTTGCGGGTCGCCGATCCGCGGTCTATGCTGCGTCCATATATTGACTTACCAAGCGGGCCGGCACAAGAGGCCCGACGACGCAGGAGCCCGCATGGGACGATTGGACGACAAGGTGGTCATCATCACCGGCGCCGGCGGCGGCATCGGCGGCGCCACCGCGCGGCGCTTCGCGGCCGAGGGCGCGAAGGTGGCCGCGCTGGACCGCGACCTGGCCGCCGCCGAACGCACGGCCGCGGCCATCGTGGCCGCCGGCGGCCGCGCACTGGCGCTGCGCTGCGACATCACGCAGCGGCCCGAGGTCGACGCCGCGGTGGCCGCCGCGGTGGACCAGCTGGGCGCCATCGACGTGCTGGTCAACAACGCCGGCTGGGACGTCTTCGCACCCTTCCTGAAGACGCAGCCCGAACAGTGGGAGCGGCTGATCGCCATCAACCTGACCGGCGCGCTGCACCTGCACCACGCGGTGCTGCCCGGCATGGTGGCCGCACGACCCTCATGCCTGGCGCGACGACTCGCGGTGTCGACCCCACGGCCGATTCGGCGGCGCTCGCCAGGGCCTCGGAGGCCAGGTGCGCGACCTCGGGTACGTAGGGCGGTTCGCTGTAGT
>JADZCL010000433.1 GCA_020851615.1 Rubrivivax sp. | reverse complement strand
GGGGATGGCGGCGGGCCGCAACTGCTTGCACGGACCGTGCATACGCTCAAGTCGTCGTCGGCGGCGGTTGGGGCCCTGGCACTGGCACAGCGCTGCGCCGAGATCGAGCAGCTGGCCCGCGTCGAGGGGCGCATGCCCGAGCCGGCTGTGCTGCAGGCTTTGGTGGCGCAGGGACGTGCGGTCCGCGCCGCGGTTGCGGATATGCTCGCCGAGTGAGTGATTGCCATCGATGAACCCGGTTGTACCGCCTCATGCCGCTGCGACGCTGCAGGAGCGGCCACGGGTGCTGCTGGCCGACGACGACGCGGTGACGCGGCTGATCGCCGCAGCGGCGCTGCGCGAGCGCGGCTTCATCGTCCGCGACGTCGATAGCGGACAGGCGGCGCTGGACGCGCTCGGCGAGGGCCTGCCCGACGTCATCGTGCTCGACGCGATGATGCCCGGGCTGGACGGCTTCGAAACCTGCCGGGCGCTGCGGCTGATGCCCGGCGGCGAGAACGTGCCGGTGCTGATGCTGACCGGCCTGGACGACGACGCCTCGATCACGCGGGCCTACGAGGTGGGCGCCACCGACTTCTTCGTCAAGACGCAGCAGTGGACGCAGCAGTGGACCCTGCTCGACGGACGCCTGCGCTACCTGTTGCGGGCCTGGCGCACGCGCCTGGAGCTCGAGCGCAGCAAGTCCAAGCTGGCGCGTGCGCAGGACCTGGCGCGCATGGGCAGCTTCGAGTGGCGGCGCCAGGGCGGGCTCGTGCTGTCGCTGGAGGCGCTGCGCGTATTCGGGCAGCCGGGCAGCGAGGCCCTCTCGATGCGCGGCCTGCTGCGCCTGGTTCCGGCCGCGGACCGCGGGGTGCTCGTGCGCATGCTGCGCAGCACCCTCGAGCACGGTGCGGTGCTGACGACGGACATCCCCATCCGGCCAGACTGGTACGGTGGCGATCGCGTCGTGCACGTCGAGGCCGAGCCCGAGTTCAACGAGTCGGGGCAGATCCTGGGCTACACCGGCGTGATGCAGGACGTGACCGAACGCCGGGTCGCCGAGGACAAGATCCGCCACCTGGCCAACTTTGACGCCCTGACCGGGCTGCCCAACCGCCATCAGCTGCTGTGGCGCGCCGAGCGGGCGCTCGAGATGGCGCGTCGCCTGGGGCATCAGTGCGCCCTGCTGCTGATCGACCTGGATCGCTTCAAGAACATCAACGACACGCTGGGTCACCAGTCGGGTGACGAGTTGCTGACCGAGGTCGCGCGCCGCCTGCGCGGCTGCGTGCGTCACTCCGACCAGGTGCTGGAGGCCGTCTACGAAGGCCACGGGGTGGGAGTGCGCTCGCACCGCTCGCTCGAGGCGGTGGGGCGCCTGGGGGGTGACGAGTTCGTCGCCCTGCTGCCCGAAGTCGGTGACGACCGGGACGCCGAGCGCGTTGCCCAGCGCGTGCTCGAAGTCATGCGCGAGCCGGTCGTGGTGGGTGACCAGGAGTGCTTCGTGACGGCCAGCGTGGGGGTGGCGATCTGCCCGCGTGATGGCGCCACGGTGGCCGATCTGATGCGCAACGCCGACGTCGCCATGTACTCGGTCAAGGCGACCGGGCGCAACGCCTCGGCGCTGTACGGTCCGCAGCTGGCCGGGCGCGGACGCGAGAAGCTCGAGCTCGAGACGGCGCTGCACAAGGCCATCGAACGCAACGAACTCGTGCTGCACTACCAACCCAAGGTCGACGTGCGCGGCGCGCGCATGCTCGGCGTCGAGGCGTTGATGCGCTGGCAGCGCGGCAACCGCCTGGTCCCGCCGGGCGAGTTCATCCCGCTGGCCGAGGAGAGCGGCTTGATCGTGCCGCTGTCCGAGTGGGCGCTGGCCGAGGCCGCGCGCCAGGCGCGGGTCTGGCAGCAGGGCTTCGGCTTCGCGGAATCCATCGCCGTCAACCTGCCCAGCCGCCTGTTCGAGCGCCGCAACCTGCTTGATCACCTGCACGAGGTGGTGACGGCGCAGGACGTGCCCTACGGGGTGATCATGCTCGAGATCACCGAGGACAACCTGATGAAGGACCTGCAGAACGTCATCCCGGCGCTGCATCGGCTCAACGAGATCGGGGTCGAGATCGCGATCGACGACTTCGGCACCGGCTACTCCTCGCTGTCCTACCTGACCACGCTCCCGATCTCGGAGCTCAAGATCGACCGCAGCTTCGTGCGCGACCTCGGCATCAGCACGCAGAGTTCGGCCGTGGTCGCCGCCATCATCGCGCTGGCCCGCTCGCTGGGGCTGCGAGTGGTGGCCGAAGGGGTCGAGACGCTGCGCCAGATGGACGTGCTGCACCGCCTGGGCGTGGGCGTGATGCAGGGCTTTCTGTTCAGCCGGCCCGTTGCGCCCACCGAACTCGAGCTCTGGCTCGACCAGGCGCTGCGAGGACGCAAGGCATCCTGGATCACCTCGCTGGGCGAGTCAGGGCAGCGCCCGCCCGAACTGGCCGGACGCGGCTGAGGCGACTGGGGCCGCGCACCGATGAGTGCAGCCACGCCGGCGCAGCTTGCCAAGGGTGCCTTGCGGCGCCTGGCCATGGGGCAGCAGGAGCCCACGCCCGAGAATTTTGCGCGCGCCTACGCCGAGGAGAGCGGACAGGCCGCAGCGGTGCTGCCCGAGCGTGCCCGGGCGCTGATCGAACGCATGGCGGGGCGCTGGGTGGAGGATGGGTCGCGGCGCGAGGACGTCGTGCGCGCCTTCATGCAGGGGCAATGGGATCAGGTCGGCACGGCGCTGGAGCGCGGTACGCAGGCCGGTGTCACGCAGGCCCAGGCGTGGGCGGCGCTGCTCGAGCGCCTGGTGCGCGGGGTCGAGCGCGGCAGTCGCCAATGGAGCACCGCGCGCCGCAAGGAGAGCCTGCAGCGCGTGCT
>JADZCL010000432.1 GCA_020851615.1 Rubrivivax sp. | reverse complement strand
TCGAAACGAACAAGAGCTTCTCGCCCAACCAGATCTCGAGCAGCGCCTCGGCCACGAGCGTCTTCCGCGACCTCGCCTACCCCAGCAGCGGCGCCTCCTACGACCAGGTCTTCAACCAGCTCGTGGGGACCTTCCCGCAGCTGGAGGCCAACCGCGGCCAGCCGCTGGCCTTCCGCTGGCGCTGCATGCCCTGCGGCGACCGCGCCATCGACACCGAAAGCGACAGCTCTCGTTTCCTGCTCGCTGCCGACGGCCCCATTTCGGCCGACTGGAGCTACCGTGCAGGCGCTTCGCGCGCGACCAGCAAGTCGACCTCGGTGCTGGCCGGGGGCTTCTTCTACGGCAAGGAGTTCGCCGACCTCATCAAGACCGGCGTGCTCGACCCCTTCTCGCTCACGCAGACGCCCGCGGCAACGGCAGCCCTGGCCGCGGTGATGGCCGACGGCGCCAAGCTCTACGGCGGCAAGTACACGCTCGAGCAGGCCGATGCGACCTTCAGCGGCCCGCTGGCGCGGCTGCCCGGTGGCGACGTGATGATGGCCGTGGGCGCCGACCTGCGGCGCGAGAAGTACCAGTTCAACGGCAACGAGACCGACCTCGCGACGCAGGCGCGCATCTTCAACGCGCCTTTCGACAGCACCAACACGCTGGCACCGGTCAAGCGCGACGTGAAGGCCGTGTTCGCCGAGGTGCAGGTGCCCCTCACCAAGCAGCTCGAACTCAACCTGGCCGCACGCTACGACGACTACAGCGGCTTTGGCAGCACTACCAACCCCAAGGCTTCGCTGCTGTTCAAGCCGATCGAACAGGTCGCGCTGCGCGCCTCCTACAGCACGGGCTTTCGGGTCCCGACCTTCAGCCAGCTCTTCTTCGGCACCACCGAATCGCCGTACTCGGGCAAGGACATGGTCGATCCGGCCAAGTGCCCCACGGGCGTGGTCAGCACCACGCCCGGCTGCGAGGCGGTCACGCCAACCATCCTGACCGGGGGCAAGCCCAACCTGCGGCCCGAGGAGAGCAAGCAGTGGACCGCCGGCGTGGTCTGGGAGCCCAACGCCAACTTCAACGTCAGCGTCGACTACTGGGACATCAAGCGCGACGGCACGGTGCAATCCCTCTCGTTGTCCGACCTGATCAAGAACTACACACTCTTCCCGTCCAACTTCATCTACGACGCCAGCGGCGCACTGGCGACGATCGATGACCGCTGGGTCAATGCCGGCCAGACCGCCACGCAGGGCGTGGACATCAATGCCCGGGTGCAGGGCCGGCTCGACGACGGCCGCTGGGCTGTCGTGCTGGATGGCAGCTACCTGCTGAAGAAGAAGTCGCGCCTGATCGCCAGCGCCCCGTTTGGCAAGAGCGAGGTCGGCGTCTTCACGCGCGGGGGCGATCTGGGCCTGCGCTGGAAGCACAGCCTGACGGGCACCTACACACGCGGGGCGTGGACGGCCACGCTGCAGAACCTCTACCGCAGCGGCTACACCGACCGCGTGCTGCCCGGCGTGGCCAACGGCAGCGTGACGCCGCCGAACTGGAACGCCAAGGTCCGGGCCTACCAGCTCTGGAACGCGAGCGTGGGTTACGCCGTGCTGAAGAACCTGAGCGTGACGCTGGGCGTGAAGAACCTGCTCGACAAGGACCCGCCGTTCTCGGCCGCCTACGACGACAACACCGGTGCCGGCAGTTCGTGGGAGCCGCGCGTGGCCGATCCGCGTGGGCGCTCGTTCACCTTCCAGATCGACTACAAGTTCTTCTGAATGGACGCTGGCGGGTGCAGTGGCGCGGTGACCCGACTGCAGCCCGCTGCGCCTGCGGCTCCCCAAGCGACGACGCCCGCGCTGCCGGCACGGCGGCGCCTGCTGACGGCAGCTGCAGCCGCTGCAGCGTCGGTCGCACTGCCCGGCTGCGCGCTGCAGCCGCCCGCTGCCAGGCCGCCGCCGGCGCCGCCGGTGCCCACGCCGGCGCCGCCGCCAGCGCCCGAGTGTCCGCCCCCGCCGGCAGCGCCCGCACCGCTGCCGCTGGTGAAGCCGCCGCGCCTGCGGCCGGGTGACGTCGTCGGCCTGTTTGCCTCGGCCAGCCGCATGAACGAGGCCTGGATCGCGACGGCGCTGGCCAACGTGCGCACGCTCGGCCTGCAGCCGCGCCTGGCGCCCCACGTGCGCGCCGTGCACGGGCACTATGCCGGCACCGCGCAGCAGCGCGCCGACGACCTGCACACCTTGTGGGCCGATCCGCAGGTGCGCGCGCTATGGAGCATCCGCGGCGGTGCGGGCACCGCGCAACTGCTGCCGCTGCTCGACTACGCCGCGCTGCGGCGCGACCCCAAGGCGGTGCTGGGCTTCTCCGACGTCACGGCGCTGCACCTGGCGCTGCAGAGCCAGGCGCGCCTGGTGAGCCTGCACACGCTGGCGGCGAGTTCGGAACTGACGCCCTTCAGCATGCAGGCGCTGCGCGCGGTGCTGATGCAGCCGCAGTCGACCCTTTCCTTGCCGATCTCGCCCGAACACCAGCAGCGCGCAGCCGGTGACCCGGCCTACCGTCGGCGCAGCGTGCGTGCGGGGGTCGCCGAGGGCCCGCTGCTGGGCGGCAACCTCTCGGTGCTGAGCGCGCTCGTGGGCACGCCGTACGCAGCGCAGGCGGACGCTGCGCTGCTGCTGCTCGAGGACGTCAGCGAACTGCCCTACCGCATCGACCGCATGCTCACCCAGCTCGAGCTGAGTGGCGCGCTGCGTCACGCCGCCGCGATCGTGGGTGGCATCTTCCGCGACTGCGAGAACCCGCCCGGCCAGGGCGGCATGCCGCTGGCACACGTCATCGACGAGCGCTTGCGCAGCGCCGGAGTGCCGGCCGTCTACGGCCTGGGCTTCGGCCACGTGCGCGACCAGCTCACCTTGCCGCTGGGCATACGCGCACGGCTGGACGCGGGCACGCAGGCGCTCACCCTGCTGGAGCCGGCGGTCGCCTGACCGGGGTGGCTCAGCCCAGGCGACGCGTGCTGGGCTGCGCCAGGTAGTACCACTCCTGGCCCGGTTCGGCACGGCGGTTGGGGAAGACGATGCGGCCGTCGGCCGCCGCCGCCAGCAGGTGGCCGTCGTGGCGCACCGCGATCGGCTCACCGGCACGGATCGGGTCGAAGCTGGCCCATTCACGCACGAAACGGTCCTCGCCATGCAGACGGTCGACCACCTCGACCAGGCGCAGCACCTCGTGATCGGTCCGCGCCGGCACCAGCTCGATGTCGGCCAGCCGCAGCAGTGCCAAGGTCTGGCGGATCGCGCGATAGGCCACCTCGGGCGCCTGCGGATCGGTGTGCTGGCCGCATTCGAGCGTCATCGCAAAGCCGCCCCGCGCGCGCATGTACTCGGTCGTGCCGACGCCGTAGTTGGGGTCGGCATCCAGCGTCCGGCCCGGCATCGATGCGCGGGCGCGACGCTGCGCCACACCAGCCTCGTAGACCGACAGCCAGCCGTCGACGATGCGCCGCACGCCCAGGTGGCGCGCCAGACTGGCCTCCTGCCCGGCCTGCGCAAAGGGCTCCAGCGCCCCGTCATTGTTCTCCGGCCCGATCATCACGAAGGCTTCGCCCTCGCCCTGGAAGGAGTGCAGGTCCAGCAGCGCATCGTGCGCATCCAGCAGCGCGCACAGGCGGTTGGCGACACGGTCCTCGAAGTCCTGCGGCACGGCGCTCGGATGCAGGTTGCGGTTGAGGTTGCGCTGTCCC
>JADZCL010000431.1 GCA_020851615.1 Rubrivivax sp. | reverse complement strand
TAGGCCATCACCGCAAAGCTCTGCGGCAGGCGGAAGACCCAGTGATCCTGGTCCGGCGGCACGCCCACCGGGGCCAGCGTGATCTGCGGCGTCTTGGACTCGGCAGCCACCGGCGCAATGGCCGCCGTGGTTGGCGTCACCGAGCTGCCCAGGATGAGGTCGACCTTGTCCTCGGTGACAAAGCGGCGCGCGTTGACGACGGCCTTGCCGGGGTCGCTCGCGTCGTCGAGGATGATCAGGTTGACCTTCTCGCCGGCCACCGTCTGCGGCCACAGCTTGAAGGCGTTGTTTTCCGGATTCCCGAGCCCGGAGCCCGCGCCGGTGATCGAGATCGAGACGCCGATGTTGACGTCGGCGAGGGCCGGCGCAGCCAGCAGCAACGCGGTCGCCGCGGCGACCAGGGTCTTGAGGGTCATCTTCGATGCGGTCTTCATCGCGGGGTCTCCAGGGTGGGGAAGGGGTGGGACAGAGGTGAGGCAGGGGCCAGGCCAGGGGCGCGGCAGCCGTCGCCGGCGGACGCGGGGTGCGGCGTTCGTGCGCCACTCAGCGCTGCGGCAGGATCAGGTGCGGGTCGGCGACTGCGCCTTCGTACATGGCTTCGACCAGGGCGGCGCGATGGGTGAGGACGGCGCGCTGGTTGATGGAGCCCTTGTCGGTCACTTCGCCCTTGTCGATGGAGGGAGGCTCGGCCAGCACGTGCATGCGCGCCACGCGTGAGGCGCTGCCGGTGGACTCGTGCCAGAGCCGATCGGCCAGGGCCTGGAAGAAGGCACGCACGGGGTCCCGCTGCAGCAGCGCGGGCAAGGGCAGGTCGGCGCCGGCCTGCGCCAGCCTGCGCACCTCGTCGACGCGCGGGATCACGAGCACGCCGACCTCGTTGCGGTTGAGCCCGGTGATGACGGCGTCCTGCACGCAGGGGTTGCCCGCGGCGATGATGCGCGCGCGCAGCGGCCCCACGTTCACGAAGGTGCCGCTGGCGAGCTTGAAGTCCTCTGCCGTGCGACCGTCGAAGACCAGGCCGCGCTGCGGATCGGCCGGGTCCAGCCAGCGCACGGCGTCGCCGGTGCGATAGAAACCTTCCTCGTCGAAGGCTTCTGCGGTGACCTCGGGGAGCCGCCAGTAGCCCGGCATCACGTTCGGGCCGCGAAAGCGGATCTCGGTCTTGCCGCTGTCGGGGTCGGGTACGAGCTTGACCTCGACGCCCGGGTTGGGCAGGCCGACGTGGCCGGCCGCAACGTCGGTGCCCACCGCGTAGGTGCAGCTGGGCGCGGTCTCGGTCATGCCCAGGCTGGTGACGATGCGCACGCGCTCGCCCACGGCCGCCTCGGCGTGGGCATGGAGCTTGTCCCACGCGGCCTGGCCAAGCGCTGCGCCGGCGTACATCATCACCTTGCAGCGCGCGAAGAGGGTGTCACGCAACTGCGTGTCGGTGTCCATCGCGGCGGCGATGTCCTCCAGGCCCTTGGGCACGTTGAAGTAGATGGTCGGGCTGATCTCACGCAGGTTGCGCAGGGTCTCGGCCATGCCTGCTGGAGTCGGCTTGCCGTCGTCGATATAGAGCGTGCCGCCGTTGTAGAGCACGATGCCGATGTTGTGGCTGGAGCCGAAGACGTGGTTCCAGGGCAGCCAGTCGACCAGCACCGGCGGCTCGTCGGCCAGGAAGCGCAGGCACTGGCGCACCATCTGCTGGTTGGCGCACAGCATGCGGTGCGTGGTGATCACGCCCTTGGGGTCGCGCGTCGAGCCCGAGGTGAAGAGCAGCTTGGCAATCGTCTGCGGCCCGACCTTGGCGTGCGCCTCGTGCAGCGCCGGGCCCGGCTGCGCCTGCAGCAGTTCGTCGAAGTGGCGCACGGCGCGGTCGGGCAGGCTGCCGGCAGTCAGCACCACCGGCAGATCGACCGGGACCGTGGCGGCGATCGCCGGCGCGTACTCGGTCCCGCTGGCGAATACCACTCCGGGTGCGGTGATACCCAGGATGTGGCGCAGCTTGCCATAGTCCCGCGACACCAGCGAATAGGCCGTGGAGATCGGGACGAAGGGCACGCCCGCCCACATCGCCGCCAGTGAAAGCGTCAGGCTCTCGATGTCGTTGCCCGAGAGGATGGCCAGCGGCCGCTCGGCCGACAGACCAAGGTCCAGCAAGGCCTGGCCCACCGCCTGCACGTGCTGCAGCATCTGCGCGTAGCCGATGTGGCGCCAGTCGCCGCTGGGGTCGCGGCGGGCGACAAGACTGCGCGTGGGCACTTCGGCGGCCCATTGCTCGAGGCAGTCGGTCAGCCGCTCGGGGTACCAGCGCAGCGCCTCGGTCGAACGCAGCACGATGCTGCCGTCGGCACGCGCATCGACCTCGGCGTGCAGGCAGCCGCCGACATGGGCGTCGCGGTAGCGGGTCATGCGGCCCCTGCCGGAGGGGCCTTGACGACCTTGCCCGCGCGGCCTTCGAGGAAGGCGCGCAGCCGGCTCTGCGCATCGGGCGTGGCCTCGGCGACGGCAGCCATCAGCGACTCGGTGAACTGCCCTTCGCCAGAGGACTGCTCGGCGATGCGCGGCAGCGCATGCATGATCGCGAAGTTGCTCATCGGCGCGTTCTGCGCCACGCGGGCGGCCAGCTCGAAGGCGCGCGTGAGCGCCTGCCCTTCGTCGACCACGTACTGCGACAGGCCGACGGCCAGGCCCTCGTCGGCGTCGTAGACGCGGCCGGTCATCATCAGGTCGGTCATGCGCGCCACGCCGATCAGGCGGGGGATGCGCACCGAGCCACCGCCGCCCACGAAGATGCCGCGCTGCCCCTCGGGCAGCCCGTAGTAGGTGCTGCGGTCGGCCACGCGGATGTGCGCGGCTGCCGCCATTTCGAGGCCGCCGCCGACGACGGCGCCGTGCAGCGCCGCGATGACCGGCACCGGGCCGAACTGGATGGCGTCGAAGGCGGCGTGCCACATGCGTGAGTGCAGCACGGCGGCGCGGATGTCGCGCTCGACCAGTTCGGAGAGGTCCAGCCCGGCGCAGAAGTGCGCACCTTCGCCGCTGACGACGACGGCGCGGCAGTCCTCGGGCAGCGTGGTGAAGCACTCATGAATGCGCAGGATCAGCGGATCCGACAGCGCGTTGCGCTTGGCCGGGCGGTTCAGGCGCACATGCACGACGTGGCCATCCTGCGTGATGTCCAGCAGATCCTGGGTGGAGGTGGGCGAGGGAGCCGGCATCGAATCGTCCTGCAGCGTCGGATATCTCTAGCTGGGGCAAATGTAGTTCAATGTCAGAAACAATTACTCAGCACAAACCCCGAAAGCGGGATGCGGGCTCCAACGAAGAAGGGGCTGCAGCTGCAGGAAATTGGTTCAACGGTGAAACTGAGCCCTGGCCGAAGACCGATTGCGGCCGCTCATCCTCAAGGACGACGCCCGACGGCTGCTCGGGCTGTTCGCGCCGCCGCCACAGGCCGGACACGGATCCCCGGCGCAGCGGGCGCCGCGGTTGCGCAGGCGGTTGCTACGATCGTGGCTGCGAGAGAACCCGATGCACACCAACCCTGCTGCGCCCGCGCGCCCGCAGCGCCGCTCGGCGCGCGACGATGCGGTGGCCAAGAACAAGCCGCTGGTCGAGGACATCCGCCTGCTCGGGCGCATCCTCGGCGAAGTGATCCTCGAGCAGGAAGGGGCGGCGGCCTACGCGCTCGTCGAGCGCGTGCGCCAGCTCTCGGTGGCCTATCGGCTCAAGCGCGACGCGGCGGCCGGGCGCACGCTGGACCGCCTCCTGAAGAGCCTCTCGGCCGACCAGACGGTGAGCGTGATCCGTGCCTTCAGCTACTTCTCGCACCTGGCCAACCTCGCCGAGGACCGGCATCACGTGCGGCGGCGTCTCGTGCACGAGCGGCTGGGCCATCGGCAGGAGGGGTCGCTCGCGTACAGCCTGGCCAGGCTGCAGCGCGCCGGCGTGGGCAAGGAGCAGATTGCAGCGACACTGCAGCAGGCCGTCATTTCGCCGGTGCTCACCGCGCACCCGACCGAGGTCCAGCGCAAGAGCATCCTGGATGCCGAGCGCGCCATCGCCGGCGCCATCGCGGTGCGCGACGCGCTGCACACGCCCGCGGAGCTGCGCGCCAACGAGGAGGCGATCCGTGCCCGCGTGACGCAGCTGTGGCAGACGCGCATGCTGCGCACGGCGCGACTGACGGTCGCCGACGAGATCGAGAACGCGCTCAGCTGGTATCCGCTCACCTTCCTGCCGCAGCTCCCGCGCCTGTACCGGGAGCTGGAGGAGGCGCTGGACGGGAGGCCCTTGCCGGCCTTCCTGCGCATGGGGCACTGGATCGGCGGTGACCGTGACGGCAACCCCAACGTCGGCGCCGACACGCTGCGTCTGGCCCTGCAGCGGCAGGCGCAGGTGGCGCTTGGGCACTATCTGAACGAGGTGCACGAACTCGGCACCGAGCTTTCCATGTCGGCCATGCTGGCGCCCCCGAGCGCGGCCCTGCTGGCACTGGCCGACGCGTCGACCGACACCAGCGAACACCGGGCCGACGAGCCCTATCGCCGCGCGCTGATCGGCATCTATGCGCGGTTGGCGGCCACCCTGCAGGCGCTCACCGGCGCGCAGGCGGTCGTGCATGCAGTGGCTGCGCAGTCGCCCTACCCACACGCCCAGGCCTTCGCCGACGATCTGCGCGTGCTCGAGGACTCGCTGCGCGCGGGGCATGCCGCGTCGCTTGCCGCGCTGCGCCTGGCGCCGCTGCAGCGCGCGGTGCAGGTGTTCGGCTTTCACCTGGCGACGGTCGACCTGCGGCAGAGCTCGGACCGGCACGAGGCCGTCGTGGCCGAGCTGCTGCGCGTGGCACGCCTGGAGGCCGACTACGCGGCCCTTGACGAAAGCCAGCGCCGCGCGCTGCTGCTGGCGCTCCTGAGCGATGCGCGGCCGCTGCGCGTGCGCGGGGCGCAGTATTCGGCGCTGACGGTCGGTGAGCTGGCGGTCTTCGAGACAGCGGCCCAGATGCGGCAGCGTTACGGCCAGATGGCGCTGCGCCACTGCATCATCAGCCACACCGAGGAGGCCAGCGATCTGCTCGAAGTGCTGCTGCTGCAGAAGGAATGCGGCCTGTTGCAGGGCACGCTTGATGACGATGCGCGTGTGCAGTTGCTGGTCGTGCCGCTGTTCGAGACCATCGCCGACCTGCAGCGTGCCGCGCAGATCATGCAGGACTTCCTCGCCCTGCCCGGGGTGCTGCCGCTCTTGCTGCGCAGCGGGGCCGAGCAGGAGGTGATGCTGGGCTACAGCGACAGCAACAAGGACGGCGGCGTCTTCACGAGCAACTGGGAGCTGTACCGCGCCGAGACGGCGCTGGTTGCGCTCTACGCCCCGCTGGCCCGTGCGCATGGGCTGCGACTGCGCCTCTTCCACGGGCGCGGGGGCACCGTGGGGCGTGGGGGCGGGCCGAGCTACCAGGCCATCCTGGCGCAGCCGCCGGGTACCGTGAATGGGCAGATCCGCCTCACCGAGCAGGGCGAGGTGATCGCCTCCAAGTACGCCAACCCGGAGATCGGCCTGCGCAACCTGCAGACGCTGGTTGCGGCGACGCTCGAGGCCACGCTGCTGCGCCCGACACGGCCGGCGCCGCGCGCCTTCCACGACGCCGCCGAGGCGATCAGCCGCGCCAGCTTTGCCGCCTATCGCCAGCTGGTCTACGAGACGCCTGGCTTTGCCGACTACTTCTTTGCCGCAACGCCGATCCGCGAGATTGCCGAGCTCAATATCGGCTCGCGACCGGCCTCGCGCAAGGCCACGCGGGCGATCGAGGATCTGCGCGCCATCCCCTGGAGCTTCTCCTGGGGCCAGTGCCGCGTCGCGCTGCCGGGCTGGTACGGCTTCGGGTCCGCGATCGAGGCCTTCCTGGGCACGGGCGCGCAGCGCAGCCAGCGGCAGGCGCTGCTGCAGCGCATGTACCGGCGCTGGCCCTTCTTCCGTGCACTGCTCTCCAACCTCGACATGGTGCTGGCCAAGACCGATCTCGCGATCGCCGGGCGCTACGTCGACCTGGTCGAGGACCGTGCCGCGGCGCGACGCCTGTTCGCCCAGGTGCGGGCCGAGTGGCAGCGCGCCAACGACGCGCTGACGCTGGTCACCGGGGAGACCGAGCGCCTGCAGTCCAACGTGGCGCTGGCGCGCTCGATCGCGCACCGCTTCCCCTATCTGGACCCCCTCAACCACCTGCAGGTCGAGCTCATGCGCCGGCACCGCCTGCTGGCCAGCGAAGCCAACGATGCTGCGGCGCAGCGCATCCGGCGCGGCATCCACCTCTCGATCAACGGCATCGCGGCGGGCCTGCGCAATACGGGTTGAACGTGCAAAGCCGCCGTGTGCGGCTGCACGCTGGCGCCGGTTGCGGCACGCCTGACGCAGGCAATCCCGGTTTACAGTGGCGCAGCGGGCAGGCCCGTGGCCTGTTCCTGGAGGCGGTACCTGATGACGAGCAACCGCGGTGGAGGGTCGCTTTTCGCGCGCTTTGCGGTCGTGGTCGCGCTCGCGCTGTTGCTCCCGGCGCTGCTGGTCGGGGGCGCCTGGGTCGGCTGGCGCGAGGCGCAGTTCGTGCACGAGGCCGCCCGGCGCGATGCTGCAGATCGCCTGAATCTCCTCGCCCGCAGCCTCTCGATGCTGCTGTGGAACATGGATCGCACCGCGGCGGTGGAAGTGGTGCGTGCGGTCATGCAGTCGCCCGATGTCGTGCGCGTGCGCGTGACCGAAGGGCAGGGCGAATCCGCCTTCGTCGAACTGAGCCAGCCCGAGCGGCGCCTGGGCCGGGTGAGCGT
>JADZCL010000430.1 GCA_020851615.1 Rubrivivax sp. | reverse complement strand
CTTGAAGGGCGCGACCGAGTAGCCCTGGCGTGCCGCCCAGCGGCACAGCGCGGTGGTCAAGAGGCTCTTGCCGGCGCCGCTGCTGGTGCCCCAGACCATGAGCGCGGTCTTCATGCCCTGCCCTCGCTGCCGACACTGCGACGCCCTGCGCCGGCACGGTCACCGAGGCGGTCGAGCGCCAGCAGCAGCGCGTCCTGCACCGCCGGCGGCTGGACCGAGAGGCGCCACCAGCCCGGCAGCCCGAATGACGTCGCGTCGCGCACTGCAACGTCGGCCCCGCGCAGGGACTGCAGGTCCACGGGCACCGGCGCACACGCAACGAAGAACGGGGTCACGCTGGCTCGCAGCTCGAAGCCGCGCGCGGCCAGGCCGTGCTGCAGCCGGCTCTTCCAGGCGCGCAGGAGATCGTGCGAGCCCCGCACCCAGTCCTGCACCGGCTGGCTTGCCCAGGCCAGCAGCAGGGCCTGCGCGTGCGCCGACAGCGGCCACGACGGAGCTGCCGCAGCCAGCGCCGCGCAGCAGGCCTGGAGGTCGAAGTCCGCCCGCCGCGGGGCAATGGCGTAGGCGCCGCGAACACCCGTCAGCCCCAGCGCCTTGTTGGGGCTGTGCAGCACGAAGACCGCATCGCACGCGGCCGGGCCCCACTGCGACGCCCCTTGCAGACGCAGCGGCGCGTAGGCCGCGTCCAGCACCAGCGGATGCTTGGCCGGCGCCACCGCCACGCCTGCCGGCGGCGCGCTGTCCTCCCCGCACGGGCTGCCCGGGTCGGCATGCCAGGACAGGGTCACGTCCTCAGCTGCCTCACCACGATGCACCGCACGCCCCCAGGCCGCAGCGGCATGCGCGTAGTCGCCATAGGCCCGCAGCGGCACGCGCACCGCACCCGGCAGCAGCCGCCCACTGACCGCGGTGATGCGCTGGATGAATTCGCTCGCGCTGGCGGCCACCAGCACGCGCTCGGGCTCGACGTCGTGCAGCCAGGCCAGCGCCTGGCGCACCGCGGTTGCAGCGGGGTCCGGGTAGCGCGTGGCATCCGCACGCTGCACGGCAGCCAGCGCCTGCGGGCACGGACCCGCCGCGTTGCTGCAGGTGGAGAAATCGCTCCCTGCCGGGCCCCGCGCGTCAGCGCCGCCGTGCACGCGCGGGGCGGGCACTGGCGGCTGCGCTCCCGCGGCGATCACGCGCCCCTCACAGCCGCTTGCGCCGACAGGGCGGCAATCACCAGGCACGCGGCAATCGCCAGCAGGAAGACACGCTGGGCACCGCGCTGGCCGATGCACAGCGCCTGGGCCAGCGCCCCGGCGCCAGGCGGCTGCGCCTGCGGGTTCAGCACGTAGACGCCGGGCTTGCCAAGCCGCACCCGCAGGCGCATGGCCATGGCGGCCATCGGCCAGCCGCCATTGGGGGAAGGCGTGCACTGCGCCTGACGCCGCAGATCGCGCAGACGCCGCGCCGATGCCGGCCACAACAGGCCCGCGGCCAGGCGCGCCGGCAGCCAGCCCAGGGCGTCGTCGGCACGCGCGGCCCACTTGCCCGCCCACTCCCAAGGCCCCCGGTAGCCCCACATCGCGTCGAGCGTGTTCACCGCGCGCCACGCCCACGCGCCGGGCAGGCCGGCGATGACGAACCAGAACAGGGGCGCCACCAGTGAATCGTTGAAGTTCTCGGCCAGCGCCTCGATGGCCGTCTCGCGCACGCCCGCCTCGTCGAGCCGGTCGACATCGCGGCTGCACAGGCCCTGCAGCCGCCTGCGGCCCGCATCCAGGCCGCTGCCCAAGGCGACCTCGACGGCCCTCACCTCGTCCACCAGCATGCGCCACGCGAAGCTGGGCGCCAACGCCAATGCCAACAGCGGCAGCGCCTGCCAGCTCGGCAACCGGGCCAGCCCCGCCTGCACGAGCATCGCTGCGGCGACGACGAGCGCCAGCAGCACACACCAGGCCAGCGCACCGGCACAAAAGGCCCTACGCGGCGGCAGGCCCGCTGCCAGCCGCCCCAGCGGCCTGGCCAGGCGACCGAACCAGGCCACCGGATGCCACGCATTGGGGGGCTCGCCCCAGCGCGCATCGATCGCCCAGGCAATGGCAATGGCCCCTGCGGCGAGCATCAGTCCTCGATCCCGCGCTGTGCCGGCACGCCCTGCTGGTGGTGGTGCTTGACGAGCTGCATTTCGGTCACGGTATCGGCCAGCTCGATCAACTCCGCCGGCGCATCGCGCCCGGTCAGCAACACGTTCACGTGCGACGGCCGCTCGCGCAGGCAGGCCAGCACCGGCGCGAGCGGCAACCAGCCGTAGCGCAGCGGGTAGGTGATCTCGTCGAGCACGACGAGGAAGTGGTCGCCGGCACGAATCAGCGCTTGGGCACGCGCCCAGCCATCGCGCGCAAGCTGCGCGCTGTGCTCGAGGTCGCGGCTCTTCCAGCTGAAACCGTCACCCAGGCCTTCGATGGGCACACCCAGTTGTGCAAAGGCTCGCTGCTCGCCAAAGCGGGCCGATGGCACCTTCATGAACTGGAAGATGTGCACCCGCTTGCCGCGTCCATGCGCGCGCAGGGCCAGCCCGAAGGCCGCGGTGCTCTTGCCCTTGCCGTGTCCGGTGTGGACGATCAGCAGGCCGCGGCGCGCGCCCTGCGCCTTGGGACTGCGCCGCGCGCGCGGCGGGTCGACGATCTCCATCGGTGTCACCTCCTTCTGGCTGTTCAGGCCGCTTCCAGCGCCAGCGCCACGCGCGCACGCCCGGCGGCGTCGGTCTCGATGCGGATCGCGCCGCCGAAGACCCGCACCAGTGCAGCCTGGACGCTGGGATCGCTGGGGGGGCCATCGGCTTGCAGCGTGCCCGCGTCGAGCACCAGCAGGCGGTCGGCGCACAGCGCGATCGGCAGGTCGTGCAGCACGCTGAGCACGGCGCGCCGGGGCTCGTCGCCGCGGACGCCCCCCTGCGCCAGGCGACGGAACAGCCGCGCCAGCGCAACCTGATGCGGCGCATCGAGGTGCGTCGTCGGCTCATCCAGCAACAGCAGCGGCGCATCGGTGGCGAGCACGCGCGCCAGCAGCACGCGTTGGCGCTCCCCGCCGGAGAGGCCCTCCAGCGGGCGGTCCTGCCACGCCGTGCACTCGGTGAGCGCCATCGCACGCTCGACCGCCAGGTGATCGGCCGCCCCCGGCGTACCCAGCACGCCAAGCCGCGCGATGCGCCCGAGTTCGACCGTCTCACGCACCGTCAGTTCGCCGGTGACGTCGCCCTGCTGCGCCAGCCACGCCAGGGCGCGCGCGCGCAGCGCCGGCGGCATGCGGTGCACATCACCCCCGGCGGCAGCTCCTGCGGGCGCATCGGCTGGCCCGAGCAGCCGCACCTGCCCGCCGGACAGGGGCTGCAAGCCCGCCAGCGCACGCAGCAGGGTCGACTTGCCCGCACCATTGGGGCCCACGAGCGCCGTCCAGCCCACGCCCACCCGCAGGCTCACGCCCTGCAGCACTTCGCGCTGCGCCAGTTGCACGCGCACCGCCTGGGCGGCGAGGCCGACGGCCACGGGCGCACTCATCCCACACTGCGCTGCTTGAGCAGCCAGACCAGGTAACCGCCACCGAGCACCGCGGTGACCACGCCCACGGGCAGCTCCTGCGGCGCGATCAACGCGCGCGCGATCACGTCGGCCCACAGCAGCAGGGCCGCACCCATGGCCGCGCTGGCCAGCAGCAGCCAGCCGTGCGCACCCGGTGCATTGCGGCGCACGAGGTGCGGTGCAACCAGACCGACGAACGCCACCAGTCCGGCCTGCGCAACCGCCAGCGCGGTGGCCAGGCTCAGCATCGCCACCAGCATCAGGCGCACGCGCGCGAGATCCAGGCCCAGGCTTGCGGCGCTGTCTTCGCCCAGGGTGAGTGCATCCAGCGCGCGCGCGTGGCGCCGGGCCAATGCCGCCAGCAGCAGCAAGCCAGCGGCCATCAGCGCCAGCGCACCCCAGCCGATGAAGCTGGTACTGCCCAGCATGAAGGCCTGCTTGCCACGCAGTGCATCGGGCGAGACGATGGTCAGCAGGTCGCTGAACGCGGCCAGCAGGACACCGACCACGACGCCGGCCAGGAGCAGGCGCAGCGTATGCACCGCACCGCGAGCGAGCATGAGGGTCAGCGAGACGCCCGCCAACGCACCGGCAAAGGCCGCGCCGACCAACCCCAGGCGCTCGATCCAGGCCAGCGTGGCCAGGCTCAGGCCCGCACCGGCAAAGGTTGCCGCGCTCAGGACCAGCACCACCGCCAGGCCCGCGCCCGCGGCACTGCCCAGCAGATAGGGATCGGCCAGCGGGTTGCGGAAGACGCCCTGCGCAATCGCCCCTGCGAGCCCGAGCAGCGCACCCACGAAGACGGCCCCCAGCGTGCGCGGCGCGCGGATCTGCCACAGCAGCAGCGACGCGTCGTTGCCGCTGAGGTCGGCCCAGAGCGCGCGCGGCGAGAAGCCTGCAGCACCGGTGGCCAGGCCCGCCAGCAGGCCCACGAGCAGCGCCAGCGCGATGCAGCCCGCCAGCCGTCGCCGCGCGTGCGCAGCGCCGCGCATGCGCAGGCCCGGCCGCGCCGTCGCGCCCCCCACGGCCGAGTGGCTCATCGCGGCGCCGCCTTCTGCTCGCCCTGCACGCGCAGCATGCAGTCCACCAGCAGGCCTGCTGCCTCCCCCATGCGCGGGCCCGGACGCACGAGCAGGTCATAGGTCGTCGTCTCGAAGCCGCACAGGCGCCCCTGCCGCACGGCCGGGATCGACGCCCAGCCCGGTCGCTGCGCGATGCTGGCCAGCTCGCGCTGCACGCCGATGATCAGCTCGGGCCGCGCGCGCACGACGAACTCTGGGTTCAGCTTCGGGAAGGGCCCGAGCTCCGCCGGTACGACGTTGACCAGCGCCAGCCGCGTCAGCGTCTGGCCGATGAAGGAGCTGGCACCCGCTGCGTAAGGCCCGCCGCCGATCTCGAAGTAGACGCGGGCACCGCGCAATGCGGCCGGCACGCGCGCGGCCGCCGCGTCCAACTCGCGCTCGATGCGCGCCAGCACACGCACGCTCTCGGCCTCGCGTCCCAGGAGCCGCGCAACGCGCTCGACCGTGTGCCGCACGTCAGCGTGGCTCTCGGAGCGAAAGCGCGCCACCCGCAAGCCCAGCGCCTGCAGCCTGTCCATGGCGCGTGAAGAGATCGAGGCGAGCACGAGATCGGGCGCGAGTGCGGCAATGGCCTCGATCTGCGCATCCTCCAGTCCACCCAGGTGGGGCAGCGCGGCCACCTCGGGTGGCCAGTTGGAGTAGCGATCCACGCCCACCAGGCGTGGGCCCACGCCGAGCACCCACGCCGTCTCGGTGAGCGAAGGCAGCATCGTCACGATGCGCTGCGGCGGGCGCTCGAAACGGAACTCGCTGCCGCGATCGTCGTGGATGACGATGGCCTGCGCCCGCAGCGGCGGCACGGCGCCACCCAGTGCAAGCCACAGCAGCAGCAGGGGCAGCAGGGGTCGCCACGCGCGCAGCGCAGGCACGGCCGCAGCGCTCACGGCTGCCCCTTCACCGGCAGCGCGCAGCCCGCAACCATCAAGGTCACGCGGGCACAGCATGCCGCCAGGTCCTGGTGCAGCCGCCCCAGCGCGTCCACACAGGCACGCGCCTGCGGCGCCAGCGGCGTCACCCCCAGGCCGATCTCGTTGGAGACCAGCACGATCGGCGAGCGGCTTGCGCGCAGGGCATCGAACAGCCCCGCCTGCTCGCTGGCCCAGTCCGCCTGCGGAGGTGTCACACCCGCGGGCGCAGGCGGTGGCATCAGGCACTGCGTCAGCCACAGCGTCAGGCAGTCGACGACGATCAGCCGCCGTGGGTCGTCGAGCGCGCGCAGCGTCGCGCCCAGGTGCAGCGCGCACTCCACCGTCTCCAGTCGGGCAAGGCGCGCGGCGCGATCGGCGCGATGGCGGGCGATGCGCTCGCCCATCTCCAGGTCGCCCGTCCACTGCGGCCCCCAGGCCGTGGCCACCAGCGTCGCACGGTACCCACCCCCCGCCTGCAGCCAGTGCGCGGCGCGCTGCTCCGCCGCGCGCGACTTGCCGCTGCGCGCACCGCCGAGGATGAGTTCATGCTGCGGGCTCATGGCATCGCGCGTGCCGCGTCAGAGCGTCCAGCGCAGGGTGAGCTGCCCGCTGCGACCGGGCGTGACGTAGCTGCGCGCCAGCTCGTACTTCTTGTCGCCCAGGTTGTCCAGGCGCGCCTCGAGCACCAGGCCCGGGAGCAGGGCGCGGCTGGCGGTCAGGTTGACAAGGGCATAGCCCCCCAGCCGCTGGGTGTTGGCCGCGTTGTCGAAGCGCTGCGCGGCGGCCTGCACCTCGCTGCCAAGCTGCCAGCCCGCCATCCGGGTCTGCACGCCGAAGCTGGCCAGACGGCGCGCGCGCCGCGGCAGCGTCTTGCCACTGGCCAGGTTGCGCGGGTCGTGCCAGTCCAGCGAGCCGTGCAACTCGACACCGGCCAGCGTGGTGCGACCCGCAAGGCTCAGCCCCTTCAGTTCGGCACGCCCGACATTGACGTAGCAGCCAAAGGTACTGGCGCAGGGCCCGGCCGCGCCGAAGCTGATCAGCTGCGTCATGCGGTTGCGCCAGGCGGTCAGGCTCAGCTCGCTGCCGGCAGCGGCATAACGCAGGCCGAGCTCGGCGTTGCGGCCACTCTCGGGCACGAGGTCCGGATTGCCGTATTCGCTGAAGCGCTGGTAGAGCGTGGGCACGCGAAACGAAGTCGCCACCGTGGCGCTGAGCCGCCACTGCGGCATGAAGGTCCAGCCCCAGGACAGGCTGCCGGTGTTGCGGGTGCCGAATTCGCTGTCGTCGTCACGCCGGGCGCGCAGCTGCAGCGCGTGGCCGGCGAAGTCGCCCCGCCAGCCCAGGCCGAGCGCGTTCTGGTGACGCCTGCCGCCGAAGGCCGCACCAAATGGTGTCGCCGGATTGAAGAGCTTGTCCTCGCGGCGTTCGAGCGTACCCGTCACGCGACCGGGGCCCATGCGCTGCTCATGCAGCAGCGTGTAGTCGCGCAGCGTCGTCTCGGTCCGGTAGAAGCTCGGCTGCGTCTCGTATCGCGTCTCGGTCTGGCCGATCTGCAGGCGGGTGTTCGCGTCGGCACTCCAGCGCGCGGCCCACGCGAGATGGCCGTTGCGCACGGTGTTCTCGTTCTGGTCGTCGGTGGTGGCCGAGCCGTCATAGCCGG
>JADZCL010000429.1 GCA_020851615.1 Rubrivivax sp. | reverse complement strand
GGTCCTCGTTGTCTGGGCCCGCCGGGTCGGCACGGGCGAACCGCGGATTCTAGGCGGTTGCCCCGGTCCCTTCGGGGGCCGGTACGGCCCGCCACCAGGGCCGTTGCAGCCAGGCCAGCGTCAGGATGATGCCGGCCTGGGCGGCGGCAAAGCGCCACGCCAGGTCCGCGCCCGTGGCGTAGGCGTCACGGCTGGCGCTGAGCATGAACTGCAGCGCCGAGAACACGCGGCCGTACTTCAGCAACGCCGGCTCCAGGCCGGCCAGCAAGGCGGCGGGGGTCACGGCTACCGCCAGCAGCAGCGCTGGCAGCAGCGCGCGGCGCGGCGCGCGCGCCAGTGTCAGGCAGGCCAAGGCCGCCGCCGCCGTACCCACCGCCACGAGCGCCAGCGCCAGGGTGCTCGAGACCACAAAGCTGCCGCCACCGCGCATGAGCTCGACCAGGTTGTCCGTCGCCGCCTGCTCCACCAGCGCCCAGTGCAGCGGCCACGCCAGGGCGGCCACCCACAGCAGCCAGGTGACCAAGCCGGCAAGCGCTGCCGGCCGGCGCAGCACCTGCACCAGCGCTGCGGCGCCACACAGCGGCAAGAGCAGGGCTGCATGCAGCACCAGGTAGCGCGCCAGGTCTTCCAGTGGCCCCGGCCAGGCCAGCACGGGCGAGCCGATCAGCTTGTGCAGCATGCGCAAGGCCACCGTCAGGCGCAGCACCGTGAAGCTCACCAGGCCGTGCAGCAGCAGCCACAGCGGCAGGCCCAGGGCCAGGGGGCGCGGCATGCGCAACAGCGCCACGGGCAAGGCCGCCAGCCACCAGGCCGCGAGCGCGATGCCCAGCGCCGCCAGCAACCCCCCCGGGCCGGCGGGCAGCAGCTTGACGACGTTGTAGGGCACCCCCGGCAGCCGCGCCAGCAGCCACAGGGCCAGGGCCAGGCCGAGCACGCTCGAGCCATGTCCGATCAAACCGGCGAACCGTGGCCGGTCGGCAGCGGCCCCTCCTGCCGCCGGTGCCGGTGCAGCGGCCGGATCGCGGGCCGGCGCGCGTGCCGGCGCGTCGGGCCCCCCGGGGGCCGACTGCAGCCAGCCCGCCAGGCGCCAGCCCGCGGCCGCGCCCAGCGTCGCCAGCAAGGCGTCGGTGAGGTCGGCCACGCGGTCGGCGAGCAGCACCTGCACCGCCTCCAGCACCAGCGCGAGCAAGGCCAGCAGCGCCAGCGGCAGCGCCGACCGCACGGCAGTGCGCCTGGCCGTCGCCAGCCACAGGCGCGCCAGCGCGCCGCCGGGCAGAAAGACGAGCAGCTTGCGCAGCATCTCGTTGAGCGCCCCGAACTCGTCGCGCTGGAAGTAGCCGACGAAGGGCACGCGCACGAAGGCGCGCACGAAATCCGCCGGGCCCGGCAGTGCCCCGCGCAGCGCCAAGGGCCAGGTGTAGATCCACACCACCGCCAGCAGCCACACCAGCAAGCCGAGCAGGCACGCGCGGCGCTGAGCGTCACGGCTGGCCGACAGCCGGCGCCAGGCCGGCGGCAACACCGTGGCACCCAGCCAGGCGCCGAGCGCCGCCAGCAGCACGTCGCTGCTGTCGCTCACGCGCGAGAGCACGAACAGCTGCGCGCACTCGATGGCCAGCGCCAGCAGCGCTGCCTGCCCGGCGATGGCCAGCGCCTTGCGCTGCGGCTGGTCGAGCCGCCACAGCAGCCCCACCGGCAGCCACAGCAGCACGTCGCTGACGAGTTCGTAGACGATGTCCGAGCCCGTGCCGCGCAGGCTCTGAAAGGGCAGCGCATGGACGCGGCCGGCGCGCCACTTGCCGTAGAGCTCGCCCAGGTCCAGCGTCAAGTCCAGCGGCATGACGGCGAACAGCAGCAGCGCCAACAGATAGCCGTGCAACAGATGCGCCGCGCGCGAGCGCGCGTCCAGCGCCGTTCCTGTGGCCGCCAGCCAGGCGTGCGCGCGCCGGCCATAGCCGGCCTGCAGCGCCAGCCCGAGCAGCGTGCCGGCAGTCTGCGCCAGCACATCCCCGAGGCTTGCGTTGCGTCCGGGCAGGAAGCCCTGGCCCCACTCGACCCCCACCGACAGCAGTGCCACAAGCAGCACGATGACTGCGCGTACGGCCATCGCCGTGCGTGCCCGTGGCCCCGCCCACAGCAGGGCCAGCCCGAAGCCCAGCGGCACCGTCAGCAGCACGTTGACCGCCGTGTCCAGCCGCTGCCCGCGCAACGCCTGCCAGGCGGACCAGTGCCACAACGCCGTCCACACCTGCCCCGGGTCGCGCCACTGGAAGTGCAACGGCACCCAGCTGCCGTAGACGACGAACAGCGCCCATGCCAGCAGCAGCCAGGCCAGCTGGCGGCGCCGGCGCGCGGGCAGCGGCGCTACGGCCGCAGGCGTAGGCATGCCGGGCCCTCGGTTGCCCGTCTCTAGACCAGCACCTCGATCACCGCCGGATGCCCGAGGAAGGGCTGCGGGCTGGCGCTGGCGCCGTAGGCGCCGGACTGGAACACGACCAGCAGGTCGCCGACTTCAGCGGCCGGCAGCTCCATGCGGTCGGCCAGGATGTCCAGTGGCGTGCACAGCGGGCCGACGGCCGAGGC
>JADZCL010000428.1 GCA_020851615.1 Rubrivivax sp. | reverse complement strand
GACTCGACGAGCAACATCGGGGTGCCGTCCGGGCCGTCGTACTGCGCCGCGCCGATCTCGGGAAAGCCGGTGGGCTGGAAGCGCGTGCCTTGCAGGGGCTGCAGGCGCGCTTGCAGCAGCAGGCGCGGGGTGTGGTCGAGGTCGCAAAGATCGAGCGTCATGTGATCGTTCTCCTTGAAATCAATCGGTCGTCGAGGCGGTGGATGTGCGGGCTTCGGGCTCTTCCAGCAGCGAGCGGGCGAGCGTGGCCGTCGCGGCCCAGCGCAAGGGGATCAACAGGGCGGCGGCTGCACGCGTGCTGTCGATTCCGGCGAGTGTCGGCAGCGTCCCGCCCAGGTGCGGCGTCAGCCCGCTGGCACGCAGCCGGCGCCAGGCAAGCGCCACGGCGCGATTGCCGGGGTTGCCGGCCATCAGCACGGCCAGCAATCCGGCGGGCGGCGGCGCGTGCTCGCCTTCGCTCAGATGACCGAGACTTCGCAGGTCGCGATCTGGAGTCAGCGCCAGCTTCATCAGGCCGAAGGCAGCGGGCAGGCGACCCTCGCCGGCGCCACGCTGGGCATCCTGAGGGATGTCGCAAAGGCTCAGACCCGTCAACAGCGCCAGGATGCGCGCGTCCATGCGTGGGTCTTGCAGGAAGGCAGTCACGTCCTCGGCCATGGCGCCGGCCGGGCTCGACAGCGGCTTGTCCTGCATGCCGAGCTTCTCCATCAGCCACAACCGCCGGTTCAGCCAATTCGCCATCAGCTCCGTCAGCCGACCGCCGCCGCCGACATGGATACGCACAGCCTCGTCGGCTTCGGGCGTCATCCAGCGATCGAGCGTGCGTTGCACCGGGAAGAGCTGCGCCCGTAGCGGCAGCGCGACGTCGCCGACGCCGCGCAAGCCCGCCAGCGCCCTGGCGATCCTGAACTCGACGGAGCCGTCGTCGGCTGCCGTTACCCAGCGCCCGGACAGTCGCGGAATCGGCGCCACCGCCTCTCGCGCCCTGCTGCTGCGGGCCAGCGCGTGCTGGATCTCGCCGAGCAGGACGAGCAAGGACTGCATTTCGGCCGGCGTTGGATCGCGACTTGAAAGGTCGAACAACCGGTCTTCGAGCTGGCGGCGCAGCGTGAGGAAACGCTTGGGGGTGTCGTCGCCACGCGCGAACTGCCGGAAGCGGTCGAGCCATTCATTGCGATCAAGCCCGTCGAGAAGACCTGGTGCGTGCTCATCGTCGACATTCACACGCATCAGCGGTGTGGCGAAGTGGGCATCGCCGTTGCGCTTGAGTATCCCGAAGCGCTGGAAGCTGCGAACGCCGCGATAGCCGCCCAGGTGATGCACCGCACGCACGAAATCCAGCGCATCGCGCGCCGGCTTCTTCCCCAGCGCCACTCTGCCCTCAGTCAGCAAGGCGCGCACCTCGGGGCAACTGGCGGGCTTCTGCCACAGCGGCATCCAGATCTCGCCGCGCGCCGTATCGCCCTCGCCGACGTTGCCCGCACCGGCAAAGACTGCGCGCACGGTGAAGGGGTAGCTCAGCACGCCTGACGGGCCGGCGGCATTGCGGCGCGCTGCCGCGGCCGCAAACAACAGTGCCCCCTCGACCATCAGCACGAAGTCCCAGGGGTTCATTGCGCCTTCGGACTCGAAGCCGGTGCTGGCATTTGGGCCTCCGGCCTGGCTGGGCGAAAACTGTCCGATGGCCTTCTTGACGAGGTTGGGCGCAGCAGTCGCGAACAGCGCCGTTGACAACCAATCGCAGGCAGCTGTGGTCGCAGGTTCAGCTCCCAGCGGCAGCACTTCGGTCAGCCGCTGCATGAAGTTGTTGGTGAAGTCGAGGCGACCGTCGTTGCCGCCTGTGCCCAACAGCGGCGGATACTGGGCTGTGTCGCCAGCGAGCACGACGGAGGCGTCGAACCAGTCGAGCGCGGCGTCGGGAATCATGCCTCGCACCATCGACAGCAGGCGCACCTTTTCGTCACCTTTGGGGCTCGCATCGCGTGGCAAGCCTGCCATCACCTCTTCGGCCGCCGACAGGGCCTGTCGGTAGGCTGCAAAGCGCTCGCTGCCACTGTCCTTGATCGACTGCAGGGCCGACTTGTTGTCTTTCACGTAGAAGCCGCTGCCGCCGTTCCACGGCGCCATGATCGGTGTGGGCGCGTAGTGCTCGAGGAAGAAGTCTGCAACGCCTTGCTCGGCGAGCGGCGTGCTCAGAACGAAGCGATCGTCTCGCCAGAAGCCCCGGGTCTCGGGCTGCCTGGTCGCGAGCAAACGCAACACGCCCAACGCCTTCAGGTAGTTGGCCAGAGGCGTCGCGGTACATCCGGCAAGGGCGATCTGGTTCATCGGCCCAACCTTCCTTCCAGGCGCTCGCGCCAGATATCCATCAGCGGTTGCCACCGGCGCTCGTCGCCTGCGCGCAGTGCGGCCAGGTAGCGCTCGGTCGCCGCCGCATCGGCCGGCGTCGGATCGATGTCGGGCAAGCGCAGGCGTCGCGTCAGCCAGTCGATGAACACGCGGGTGACGCGGCCGTTGAAGTCGGCGAAGGGGTGGATGCTGAGCAAGCGCCCCTCGGCGAAGGCCAATGCCTCGAGCCAAAGCGCGTCGGGCTCGGCGGGGAGGTGCTCCAGGCGGGCAGCGAGATCAAGCACGTATTCGCGCATGAGCTGCCCGACCCGCAACGCCGGCGGCGGCTCGTGGCTGCCGACCACGACATCGGTTACCCGCCAGCGGCCTGCCAGATCGGGCGTGAGGTCGCCGCAGATGCCGCGGTGCAGCTGCAGCAGCAGGTCTTCGGACAGCGGGCTTGCATCGAACTCGCCCTCGCCGATCGCATGCTGCAGCGCCTCGACGCGCAGCGCGAGGTGCGGCGCCAACTCGGCGTAACTCAGGATGCCGAGGGTGGTGTCGAGGTATCGGGTGACCGAATGAGGCGGGCGAGTTCGGCCTCCAGCATCCGCTGGTCCACCGGCTCGCCCTCGAAGGCCATGCTGCGCGCCACCTTGCCCGGCAGGTTGCGCAGGCGAATCTGCCGCTGCTCCTGCGGGGTGAGCTGCCGCCAACGGTGAATGGCCGAGATCCAGTCCATGTGCTGCATTGTTTCGCTCCACGTCATCGCCTGCAAGCTGCTCCGCGCGGCTGGCACGCCAGTCGGCCAGCCGCACCAGTGTTTCCAGCCAGGCAAGGCGGAACGGTCCATGCTCCTGCAGCAGCTTCAGGCTGCGCTCGGACCATGAAGGGCCTTGCTCGCCCAGGCCGACCTCCATCAGTGCCAGTCGCAGGCGGGTCTCTTCGCTGCGTTCGCCGTCGAACGCCAAGGCCGGCAGCGTGTCGCCCTCCCAGACGCCCCGGGCAAATCGCCTGACGCCCGCGTCCGCCCCCTCGGCCGGCATGGCGCGCAGGCTCGTGCGTACCTTGCCGTGGTGGGCGAGGACGAGGTAGGCGATCAGGTCGGCGTCCGCCTCGCCGTCGTGCTGCGCGAGCCAGGCGAGCATCGACGCGAGTTCGTGACGAAAGAACCTGCGCGCGTGCCGGGCGTTGCACGGCGACTTGGCAAGAAAGCCAGCGGGCGCATGCTCGCAAGCATGCATGGTTCGGTCGAACACGGGGTGGGTCTTGCCGACATCGTGCCAGCGGCCCGCGCGAACGACGCTGCGCCTGCTTTCAGTCTCGCCCAACGCCGCGCACAGCGCTTCGGCATGACGCGAGACATGCGCCAGATGATCGGCCAGCAGGACCGGCCGGTTCTGGTGTGAACGCCAGTCGTCCGAGAAGTCCTCCCCCGCCGTCGCGGCCTCGGCCGCCCCGAATGGCACAACCGGCGGCTTCTTGAGTTCAGGATCGAAGCCGAAGACATCGTCGTAGCCGCCGTCGGCGGCGCGAGCGAGTAGCGTCATTCCAGGACGCGGGCCGCGGTCCCGGCCGAGCCGGACCCATTGGCGCTCGAGCGCGTCCCAGCGCCACAGCCCCACATCCTTGCGCTT
>JADZCL010000427.1 GCA_020851615.1 Rubrivivax sp. | reverse complement strand
CGGTCGTGGCCTGGCCGCGCCCGAAATAGGCCGCCGCCAGTTCGAGGCGCACGCGGGCGCGCTTCTCCGCACCGCTCTGGTCGGAATCGGTGCGGATCTCGCGCCCGCTGCCCGGCGCCGACGCGCAACCCCCCAGTGGCAGCAGCGGCAGCAGGAGCAGCAAGAACAGCAGGGCCAGGCCCAGCGCAGGCCGTCTGGTCATTCGCCCGCTCCTGCCCGCACGGCTGCGCCCGCCGCACGGTGCGCCAGGACACCCTGGGCAGGGTCCTCGCGTCGACGCTGCAGACGCACGCGGACATTCGTCCGGTCGCTGACCGCGCCGGCAAGTTGACCGCAGGCGGCGTCGATGTCGTCACCGCGTGTCTTGCGGATGGTGGTCACGAGCCCGGCGGTGCGCAACTGCTGCGCGAAGTCCTGCACGCGGGCACGCGGCGAGCAAGCCAGCCCCGAGCCGGGGAAAGGGTTGAAGGGGATCAGGTTGATCTTGCACGGCACGCGCAACCCGGCCACCGCTGCGCCGCCACGACCGTGGACGAGATCGATCAGTTCGCGTGCGTGCTCGGGGCTGTCATTGACGCCGTCGAGCATGCAGTACTCGAAGGTGATGAAGTCGCGCGGTGCGCGCGCCAGGTAGTCGTGGCAGGCCTGCATCAGGTCGGCCAGGTCATGCTTGCGGTTGAGCGGCACCAGGGCGTCGCGCAGCGCATTGGTGGCGGCATGCAGCGATACCGCCAGCGCCACCGGGCAGTCCTCACGCAGACGGTCGATCATGCGCGTCATGCCCGAGGTCGAGACCGTCACGCGCCGGCGCGACAGCCCGTAGCCGTGGTCGTCGAGCATCACCCGCAGCGCGGGCAGCAGCGCCGCGTAGTTCTGCAGCGGCTCGCCCATGCCCATCATGACGACGTTCGTGATTGCCCGCTCGCCGGCGGCCAGGCCGAGTGGGCCGTGCAGGGCATGTTCGGCATGCCAGAGCTGGCCCAGAATCTCGGCGGTCGTGAGGTTGCGGCTGAACCCCTGGTGCCCGGTCGAACAGAAGCGGCAGCCCACGGCACAACCGGCCTGCGAGCTGATGCACAAGGTGCCGCGGTCTTCCTCGGGGATGAACACGGTCTCGATCACGTTGCCGCCACCGACGTCGAAGAGCCACTTCACCGTGCCGTCGGCTGAGCGGTGCTCGCTCACCTGCGTGGGTGCTCGTACCTCGGCCACAGAGGCGAGCTTGTCGCGCAGCGCCCGCGCGAGGTCGCTCATGCGCGTGAAGTCACGCTCGCCACGCTGGTGGATCCAGCGAAAGAGCTGCTGCGCGCGGAAGGGCTTCTCGCCCAGCCCCGCGCACCACGCCGTCAGCGCCTCGCGATCGAATTCGAGCAGGTTGACGGCGGGCATGGTTTCAGCGCAACGCGCGCGGCGGCCAGGCGCTCAGCGGCCGAAGACCTGCATGCCGGGGAAGAAGAATGCCACCTCGACCGCGGCGGTCTCGGCGGCGTCCGAGCCGTGCACCGCGTTGGCGTCGATGCTGTCGGCAAAGTCTGCGCGGATCGTGCCCTTCTCGGCCTTCTTGGGGTCGGTTGCACCCATGATCTGGCGGTTCTTCGCGATCGCGCCTTCGCCCTGCAACACCTGCACCAGCACCGGCCCGGAGATCATGAATTGCACGAGGTCGTTGAAAAAGGGCCGCTCCTTGTGCACGGCATAGAACGCCTCGGCCTCACCGCGCGAGAGATGCATCATGCGTGCGGCAACGATCTTCAGCCCCGCGCCTTCGAAACGCGCGCAGATCTGGCCAATCACGTTCTTGGCTACGGCATCGGGTTTGATGATCGAAAGGGTGCGTTCGATGGCCATGGAGTTCTCCTTGCAGGGTCTTGAAAAAAGCCTCGAATTCTAGCCTGCGCCTGCTCGTCAGCGGCCCCGCGCCCCGCCCATCGGCCCACCCGTTCCGCCGCCGCCGCCGCGCTTGCTGCCACGCCGCTTGCCGGCCTTGCCGCCTCCTTTGCCACCGCCCTTGCCGCCGCGCCCGCGCAGCGCATCGGCACCCAGGTAGCCCATCGCGGTCTGCATCGGATCGGGCTGGCGCATGCCACCGGCACCCGCGGCACCGCGAGGACCGCGCCCGCCACCCCCACCTCCGCCCTTCTGCACGAAGCGCTTGTCATAGGTCTGCTGCAGGGGGTTGGGGATCGGGCCGTCCTCGGGCAGATCGCGCAGCGGGCGCTCGCGCTGCAGGCCGCGCTTGTCGTAGGTCTGCTGCAGGGGGTTGGGGATCGGGCCGTCCTCGCTGTATTCGCGCTGCGGCCGCCGCGCCTGCTGGATGAACCGCTTGTCGTAGGTCTGCTGCAGCGGGTTGGGGATATGCATCGGGCCGTCGTCGTCAGCGTCGCTACGCACGCTGCGGTCGGGCCGGGGTCCGCGTTCGCCCCCGCGGTCCCGCGGCAGTTCGCGACGGTCGTCGCGCTGGCGGTTGCCGCGGCGCCCGCGCTTGTTGCGGCCGCCTCCTTCGCCCAGAGCGGCCGCTTCACCGCCCCCGCCTGCGCGGGCGGTACCGGTCAGTTGCCGCAGGGCCCGCACATCGGGCTCGGGCAGATCGACCCAGACTCCGCGCTTGAGCCCGCGCGGCAGCACCACGCAGCCATAGCGGATGCGGATGAGCCGGCTCACTGCATGGCCGACGGCCTCGAACAGCCGTCGCACCTCGCGATTGCGGCCTTCGGTGATGACGACGCGGTACCAGTGGTTGACGCCCTCGCCGCCGCCATCCTCCACCGAGACGAACGAGGCGCGCTGGCCTTCGATGTCGATGCCCTCCAGGAGCTGGCGGCGCTGGTCTTCGTCCAGCACGCCCAAGGAGCGCACCGCGTACTCACGCTCGACGCCGAAACGCGGGTGCATGAGCTGATTGGCCAGTTCGCCCGAGTTGGTGAACAGCAGCAGGCCCTCGGTGTTGATGTCCAGGCGGCCCACCGACTGCCACTTGCCATGGGCCAGCCGGGGCAGGCGCCGGAACACGGTGGGTCGGTGCTGCGGGTCATCGTGCGTGACGACCTCGCCCACCGGCTTGTGATAGGCGAGCACGCGCGGAGGCGGCGGCGCGATGCGCAGCCGCACGGGCTTGCCGTCGATTGCGACGCGGTCACCAAAGGAGACCCGCTGTCCGGTGTGGGCCGGCCGGCCATTGACGGTGACGCGGCCCTCCTGCATCCACTGCTCCATGTCACGCCGCGAGCCGATACCCGCCTGCGCCAGCACCTTCTGCAACTTGGGTGCGTCGGGCTCGGGCGCAAGCACTCGGCGCGGCGCCTCCTCGGTGGGCTGGCCGGCCTCTTCGCCGGCGGTGCGCGCATCGAAATCACCCGAGAGCAACTCGGCGAACAGCTCACCAGGGTCGGTGGCCACGACGGGCACAGCCTCCGCGTGCGCGGGCGCGGCTCCAGCTTCGCCTGGCGCGGTGGCCTCGGCTTGCGCAGCGCGTTCGCTGCGCTCCCGCTTGCTGCGCCGACGCCGCCGCCGTCCACCATCACGCACCGCCGTCGACCCGGGCGGGCCATCGCTCTCGTCCGGCCCCTCGCCGACAGTCGCCTCTGGGGCGCCGGGCGCAGCGGGCTGTGCCTGGGCATCGGCCACGAGCGGCGCCGACTGTGCGGCGTCCACGGGCGGGGCGGGCGGGGCCGGCGGCACCTCTGGCGCATCGGCACTGGCCGAGACGGGCGCGGGCGTCACGGCTTGCGGCGCGCCGTCCTCCACCTGTGCCTTGCGCGGCCGGCGTGCACGAGCCGGCTTGGCCTCGGCCGCAGGAGCCAGCTCGGGCTGCACCGGCAGCACACCCGCTTCGGGCGCACCGGCGCCGGCCTCGGCCTGCGGCTTGGGGGCCGCGCGGCGGCGACGAGGCTTGACCGGCGTGGCGGGGTCAACCGGGGCAGGGGCTTCGGGCTCTTGTGGCGGGAACTCGTGTTCGTTCATGGTTGCTCGTCGAACGAGGGGTCCAGAGTTGATTCGGGCAGGGCGGGCACCGCAATTGCGGGCGGCGACCCGGCGGCAAGGGCCGAGGGCGGATCGGCGGCAAGCGCCGTGGGCGGATCGGCGGCCGCTGCCGCGTCCTCCAATGGCAGCCAGGTCTGGGCGTCATCCAGCAGCGAGCCCTGCGCCTCGAGGGCCGCGACAGCCAGCGCGTGGTCGGCTTCTTCGCCCGCGAGCGGGGGTAGCTGGTCCAGCGCAGCCAGACCGAGGTCGGCCAGGAACTGCGCCGTCGTCGCGAAGAGGGCAGGCCGGCCCGCAGTCTCTCGGAAGCCGATGCTCTCGATCCAGCCGCGGTCCTCGAGCTGCTTCATGATCTGCGAGCTGACAGTGACGCCGCGGATGTCCTCGATGTCGCCGCGCGTCACCGGTTGCCTGTAGGCCACGATGGCCAGTGTCTCCAGTGCCGCACGCGAGTACCGCGGCGGCTTCTCGGGATGCAGGCGGTCGAGATATTCGCGCATCTCGGGCCGGCTCTGGAAGCGCCAGCCGTTGGCCACCGCGACGAGCTCGACCCCGCGATCGCTCCAGTCCTGGCTGATCTGATCCAGCAAGGCACGCAGCGTGTCGACACCGACCGCGTCGTCGAAGAGCATGCGCATGTCGCGCACAGGCAGCGGCACCTGCGCGCACAACAGGGCCGTCTCAAGAATGCGCTTGGCTTCTGCGCTGTTCATGACCTTCGATGGACGCCACCATGTCGGCGGCAGTGCAGGGGATCAATGCGGTCCTGCGACCGGCAGCCGCGCGGGGCAGCCAAGGTAGCAGGGGCAGCTTGCGGACCGGCTGAGCCGGCAGCGTGGGTGTGGCGCGACCGACGGGGCGCAGGCGCCCGGTGCGGCTTCAGGCGGTGTCGTCACGCGTGCGGCAGGGCCCGTGCGCTCACCACGACCACGGCGTGCGACGCGGCATTGTAGCGCCCACGAGGTGCGCCCATGCGGCGGCGAAGTCCGGCGGCGGCGGGCACTCGAAGGTCATGCTCGCGCGCGTGAGCGGGTGCGCCAGGGTCAGCTGCGCGGCGTGCAGCGCCTGCCGTTGCATGCCCAGTGCGGGCCGCCCGCCGTAGAGGGCATCGGCCACCAGCGGATGCCCCCGCCAGGCGAGGTGGACGCGGATCTGGTGCGTGCGGCCCGTGTGCAGGCGGCACTCCAGCGCCGAGAAGCCCTCACGCTGCGCCACGCACGCCACGTCGGTCTGCGCCGGCTTGCCGCTGACGACGACCGCCATGCGCGTGCGCTGCAGCGGGTCACGGCCGATCGGGGCGTCCACTCGCTGCGTGGCCTGCGCCACCTCGCCCCAGGCGATGGCCCGGTAATGCCGCTGCACGCTGCGCGCGGCGATGTCGCGCACCAGCGCCGTCACCGCTTCCAGCGTCTTGCCGACCACCATCAGACCCGAGGTGTCCTTGTCCAGCCGGTGCACGATGCCCGCACGCGGCAGCTGTGCGGCGCCGGCGTGATGGGCCAGCAGCCCGTTCAGCAAGGTCCCGCTCCAGTTCCCGGCGGCGGGGTGCACGACCAGTCCGGCCGGCTTGTCGAGCACGAGCAGTTGCGCGTCCTCGAACAGGATGCGCAGTTGCATCG
>JADZCL010000426.1 GCA_020851615.1 Rubrivivax sp. | reverse complement strand
CTGGTGCGCGGCGAGGACGACGCCGACCGGCTCTTCTTCGAGCGCGCGCTGGTGATGGAGGGCGACACCGAGTACGGCCTGATCCTGAAGAACACGCTCGACGCGATCGGTCCCCTCTGGCGTTGATGCCCGCGTTGCAGGCCGCGCGGCGGCGACGACAATCCGCGGCATGTCCCTGCGCACCGTTACCGCCACGCGCTACGTCACACCGCTGCGTGAGGGTGGCTCGCTGCCCGCCATCGTCGAAGGCGACGACGACGGGTTGTATGTGCTCAAGTTCCGCGGTGCCGGCCAGGGCCCCAAGGCGCTGATTGCCGAATTGATCTGTGCCGAGCTGGCACGCACCGTGGATCTGCCCGTTCCCGAGGTCGTGTTCATGCAACTGGACGCGGAACTCGCGCGCACCGAGCCCGACCCCGAGATCCAGGATCTCATACGCGCCAGTGCCGGCCTCAACCTCGCCCTCGACTATCTGCCCGGTGCGTTGGCCATGGACCCGGTGGCGCATCGGCCAGGCGCCACGCTGGCTTCGGCCGTGGTCTGGCTGGATGCGCTGGTCTCCAACGTCGATCGCACTGTGCGCAACACCAACCTGCTGATGTGGCATCGGCGCTTGTGGTTGATCGACCATGGCGCGGCGCTGTACTTCCACCACGCGTGGGATGGTGCGCTGGAGCGCGCAGGCCAGCCCTTTGCGCGCATTGCCGAGCATGTGCTGTTGCCCTGGGCGAGCGAGCTGGCCGCGGCGGATGCGCGGCTGGCGCCGCAACTCACGCGCGAACGGATCGAGATCATCCTCGCTGCTGTGCCCGACGAATGGCTGCCGCCCGAGCCCCTCTTTGCCGACGCCGCGGCAGAGCGCCGGGCATATGTCGACTACCTCACGCGGCGGCTCCAGGCGCCGCGTGCCTTTGCCGCGGAGGCCGCTCGTGCGCACGCCGCACACCTATGACTACGCGGTGCTGCGTGTCGTGCCGCGTGTGGAGCGGGGTGAGTTCATCAATGCCGGCGTCGTGCTGTGGTGCGCGGGCGCCCGTTTTCTGGGCGTGCAGCTGGCGCTGGACGAAGCCGTGCTGCAGGCCCTGGACCCTGAGGTGGACCTGCCGCAGCTGCATGCCGCCCTAACTGCGATCGACCATGTTTGCCGCGGCGGCGAATCCGCCGGCGCCCTGGGTCGGCTGCCCGCACGCGACCGCTTCCACTGGCTGGTCGCACAGCGCAGCACGATCATTCAGACCTCGCCGGTGCACACCGGCTACTGCCACGATCCGCAGCAGGCCCTGGAGCGGTTGACCAACACCATGGTGCGGCGCCGATCGGGCGGGCCGGGTCAAGCTTTGTCCGTGGATGGCAGCTGCGGCTAGCGAGCGCCGTTGTGACCCGACCAGGGATCTTTGCGTCGCGTCAGAGCGCTGCGCCGTTGATTGAGGCGGACTTGAGGTCGGTGCGGTACTGCACCGTGCCGTCGTTGGTGCGCGACTCCATGCGCGCGGCAAAGCCGCGGCCAACGATGTACCAGGTGTAATCCACGGTGGTGCTGGTTGTTGGGTCGAACGACTTGTAGCGGCAGGTGTCGTAGCTGCGACCCAGCACTGAAATGCTCTCGCGCCCCTCGTAGGTGTAAGTGGTCGCGGCACTGGCCGTGGTGGGTGGCAGCTGCACTGGGCTGCCCGGTATCAAGATTGAGGTGGTCGCTGAGACGGTCTTGGTCAATGACTGGCCCTGAGCCAACGTGAACTCAGTATTCAGGTCGGGTGGCCCGAAGACGGTGCGAGTCGTCGCGGCGAAGGTGCCATACATCATGGACCCCTCGTGGCCGAGAGTGCGTGTCAGGTCGTTGTCGGCGACCTGCTCGTAGGCAAAGCTTGTGACGTCGACCGCCTGGCCGCGCTCGAGGCCCTTGATCGTGCTGGTGACCTTGATCGTTGATTGGCCCTCGAATGCGGTGGGGCCGTCGACCAAGCCGGTGATGGTGTATTCACCGGTAGAGGTAGGTGCGACAAGGACATTGCTGACGTACACAGCGCTGAAACGATTGCCCGTGCGCAGCGCCTCACTGGCCGGTGTGGTGCAACCGTTCAATGTGCCGCTGCCGCCCCCGGGATTTCCGCCACAGTTGATGGCTGCGCACACTTGATCGGCGTAGCTCTGCACGGTGCCGAACGTGGTCAGCACGTCCCCTGTGTAGGGCCCCAGGCCCCACAGCGTGCCATCGGAGGCAATGCCCAGGTAGTTGCCGTTACCGTATGCCTTCACTTGGAAGACGCGGCCCTGGTAGGCCAGGTTGTCGATGGTGGTGGGTGCCGGGCGGGTCGGGAAGTACTGCGGAAAGATGGCCTCGGCGCCCCGGAAGAGCTGGTCGTTGGTGAGTGGCCCGGCAGCGGCCGCGGTCGATCCGCTGCCTGCAGACAGCGCGCGCAGGCGGTCAGACTTGGCTGGGGCCGGGCTCGAGGCCAGCGCCTCGGTGAACGTCTGCGCTGCCGTACGGGGAGACTCACCGCCTCCGCAGGCGGCAAGCAGCGCCGCAGCGCCAAACATGAGGACAGGGCGAATGGCGAACAGCGTGCTCATGGTGGTGTGTCCAGGGGTGAAACCGACAGGGCAACCCGTGTCGCGCGCAAGCGCTCGGGGTGGGTGACGATACCAGCGCCATCCGTGCCAGGTGTCCATATTTCGTGCTATCGCTAACGTCCAGGCAATCAAGTGCACGCTTGATCGCGAACGAGGCGCTCACCGCAACCGCACACGCTCTGCACACCTTTGCCGTCAGCACTTGATCCCTGTGGCAGGCACGGCTGTGACGGGCCGTCACAATGGCGACGATGAGTGCCCAAGACCCCATCCCTCCTGCTGCCTCCAGCGCGTTCAAGCTGCGCGCGGCCGAG
>JADZCL010000425.1 GCA_020851615.1 Rubrivivax sp. | reverse complement strand
GGCCTGTGCCGGCTGCTGCGCGGCGAGACGCTCAAGCTGCGCGAGCTCGACTATGTGCAGGCCGCGCAGGCCTTCGGCGTGAGCAGCACGCGCATCATGGTGCGCCACATCTTCCCGAACGTCGCCCACCTCATGCTCATCGTCACCGTGCTCGAGTTCTCGGCGCTCATCCTCTACGAGGCGGTGCTCAGCTACGTCGGCGTTGGTGTCGACCCTTCGATGAACAGCTTCGGCGGCATGATCAACCTGGCGCGCACCGAGATGAGCCGCGACCCCATCGTCTGGTGGTCCTTCGCCTCGGCCTTCGTCTTCATGGTCACGGTGGTGCTGGCGGCCAACCTGTTCGCCGACGGCGTGCGCGACGCCTTCGACCCGCGCGCACGCAGCTTCCGGGCGAGGGTGGCTCGAAGCACCAAGAGGGGCCGCGCATGATCGCCATCGAAGACCTGCGGGTCGAGCTCGACACCGACACCGCGCTCGTGCGCGCCCTCGACGGGCTGCGCCTGGCCATCGAGCGCGGCGAGACTTTCGCGCTCGTCGGCGAGAGCGGCTGCGGCAAGAGCATGACGGCGCTGGCTCTGATGCGCCTGCTGCCCGAGAACGGCCGCGTCTGCGGCGGGCGCGTGCTGCTCGGCGAGCAGGATCTGCTGGACCTACCCGAATCGCGCATGCGCGCCGTGCGCGGCGGGCGCATCGGCATGATCTTCCAGGAGCCCTCGACCAGCCTGAACCCGGTGATGCGCGTGGGCGACCAGATCGTCGAGGCGATCGAGGCGCACACCGAGCTGCGCGGGCCGGCAGCGCGCGCCAGGGCGGTCGAGTGGCTGCGCCACGTCGGCATCCCGGAGCCCGAGCGGCGCATCGACGACTACCCCTTCCGCATGAGCGGCGGGCAGAAGCAGCGCGTGATGATCGCCATCGCGCTCGCCGCGGAGCCCGACTTCCTCGTCGCCGACGAGCCGACGACGGCGCTGGACGTGAGCATCCAGGCGCAGATCCTCGAGCTGCTGCAGGACTTGCAGCGCGAGCACCGCATGGGCCTGCTGCTCATCACGCACGACCTCGCGGTGGTCTCGGGCATGGCGCACCGCGTCGCGCTGATGTACGCGGGGCAGATCGTCGAGGTCGCGCCGGCCGCCGAGTTCTTCGCCGCGCCGCGCCATCCCTATGCCGCAGCGCTCCTGCGCGCCTTGCCCGGGGCCGGGCGACGCGAACAGGCGCTCGAAGCCATCCCCGGCACCGTGCCGGCCTTGACGCAGCGCTTTGCCGGTTGCCGCTTCGCGCCGCGCTGCGCGCAGGTGATGCCGCATTGCGCCGGCACCGTGCCGGAGTTGCTCGCCGTGGCCCCCGGACACGAGGTGCGCTGCCTGCTGTACGCGCCGGGCGCCGCGCAGGCTGCGGTGGGAGGAGCAGCAGCACGCGGCGCAGGCGCCGCGGGTCGGCTCGGCGTAGACCCCGCCGGCCGGCCCAGCGCCGGCGCGGTCGATCCGTCCGGCGCAACCGCCGCGAGTCGACCCGACGCCGCCGCCGTGCGGTCCGAAGCCGCCTCCCGTTCACCCCGGCTGCCGCTGCTGCAGGTGCAGGATCTCCGGGTGCGCTTCCCCATCCGCGGCGGCGGCCTGCTGCGTCGCCAGGCAGGCAGCTTCGACGCCGTCAAGGGCGTGTCCTTCGACGTGGCGCGCGGGCAGACGCTGGCGCTGGTGGGCGAATCGGGCTGCGGCAAGACGACCATCGGCAAGGCGATCGTGCAGCTGCTGCGGCGCATCGCGCGCATCGAGGGCCGGGCGCTGCTCGACGGGCAGAACCTGTTCGAGCTGGACGGCGCGGCGCTGCAGGCCGCGCGCGGCCGCATCCAGATCATCTTCCAGGACCCGTTCGCCTCGCTGAACCCGCGCATGCGCGTGCTCGAGGTGCTGGAGGAGGGCCTGGCCGCGCTGCAGCCCGGGCTCGCGGCCGACGCGCGGCGCGCGCGCATCGAGGCGCTCGTCGAGCGCGTCGGCCTGCGCCGCGACGCGCTGGACCGCTTCCCGCACGAGTTCTCCGGCGGCCAGCGCCAGCGCATCGCCATCGCGCGCGCGCTGGCCGTGCAGCCGCGGCTGATCGTCTGCGACGAGCCGACCTCGGCGCTGGACGTCTCGGTGCAGGCGCAGATCCTCAACCTGCTGCGCGAGCTGCAGCGCGAGCTCGGCGTCTCCTACCTCTTCATCACGCACAACATCGGCGTCGTCGAGACCATCGCCGACCGCGTGGCGGTGATGCGCGCCGGGCAGATCGAAGAGCAGGGGCCGGTCGAGCAGGTGCTGGGCACTCCCACCACGGCCTACACGCGCGGGCTGCTGGCGGCGGTGCCGCGGCTGGTGGCGTGAGCCTGGCGCAGCCTGCCCGCCGATTCAGTCTGCGAGCCAGAGCCGCTTCATGGACTTTCCCCGCGGACTGCGGTAGCGGTCGAAATCCCGCCTGTCCACGGTCAGGATGCGGTAGATGCCGGTGCGGTCGGCGGCGAAGACCAGGGCCACGTCGGCCAGATCGGCCCCGCCGTCGGCGTAGCGCTCCATGAAGTCGGCCATGTCGCCCAGGCTGGCCGGCTCGCTGGCCAGCACCGTCAGCCGTCCGGCTGCTGCCCAGCGCATGAGGTTGAGCTTGCCGACGTCGTCCAGCAGGTGCCCGGCTTCCGTCAGCACCTCCCAGACGGTGTACAGATGGGCGCCCGCCAGTTGCGCCAGCATCTTCCGGGCACTGGCATGGTGAGCGTCGCCGTCGTTGAACAGGGCCACCAGGAAACCGGTGTCAACCAGCGTATCCGTGCTTGTCACGCAGGCGCTCCAGAAGGGCCCGCTGGCGCGGACGGCTGACGCTCTGCGGCTGGCGCAAGCCGCCGCCGCGCCCGATGTAGAGGGCATCGATCTCGGCCGCGCCGTGCGCCGCCGGAGCGACCTTGGCCGCATAGGCGGCGATGCTGCGCCGGATGAACTCCGATTTGCTCACGCGCAGCAGACCGGCGGCGCGTTCCAGCCGGGCTTCATCGTCGGCGGGCAGGCGAATCGAGATGGTCATGATGGAGCCCCTGTATTGCGCATTCGTAATACTAGCCGGTCTTTCTCTTTTCTGAGCGTTTGTACCGACCCGCGCAGGCCTTTCAGCTCAGCCGGGTGTCGCGGTGATGCGGCCGGCCTGGATACAACAGTGACCGGAGGTGAGCCCCATGTGTCGTTCTGCGATCGAGTGTTGTGAAGCAGACACACATGGATGGTGGTGGGCGCGACCGTTTCAATTGCCAGACATTGATTGAGGTTCTAGCTTCAAGTCATTGAAACGAATGAATTTTTTCCTGGCGCTAGCTTTTCTGAAAAAGACCTGGAACGTGCTCTGAAGCCTGGGTTGTGGCTGACACCGAGACGGTCGGGAGACCGTGGCCGCGACAATCGGTTTACTTGAACCGTGCCCTGTCGCCGTGCTAGCGGCGCTCGGGGCACCAGGCAAGGACGGTGTGTCTTTGGCGGGGTGCCAGGGCGGACAGAAGCTGTCGTCCGCCTTTGGCGCTTGGATTCGACACAGGTCTCAGATCAGCCTCAACAGATTGGAGTTCTGCTCATCATGCTTACACGGACAAAGATCAATGCTGCCGCGCTGGCTGTCATCGGCGGGGCCGTCGCCCTGACGATGCTGCCCACGGCCGGTTACGCACAAGAGCGCATTGAGGTCACGGGTTCGCGCATCAAGCGGGTCGATGCGGAAGGCTCGCTGCCGGTAACGACCATCACCCGCGACGAGCTCGAGGCCAGCGGCGTTACCTCCGTGGCAGAGTTCGTGCGCACGCTGCCTTTCGCTCAGGCCGGTAACTTCCGCCCGCAGTCGGGCAGTTCCGCCGCCGGCTACGCCAGCGCCGACCTGCGCGGCCTGGGCGCCGAACGCACCCTGATCCTGCTCGACGGTCGTCGCCTGCCGAAGGCACCGCAGGTTGGTTCGTCGAGTGACATGAACTCGATCCCGATGGCGGCGATTGAGCGTGTCGAGATCCTGACCGACGGCGCCTCGGCCATCTACGGCTCCGACGCGATCGGCGGCGTGATCAACTTCATCACGCGCAAGGACTTCCAGGGTGTGGAGTTCAGCGTCGGCTACACCGATCCGGTGACCGCTGGCGGCAGCAAGCGCGAGGTCTCGGCCGTGATCGGCCTGTCCGGCGACAAGGGCCGCATCCTCGGAGGATTCACCAACACCAAGCGCGGCATGGTGTTTACAAGCCAGCGCCCCTGGGGCCAGCGCCTCGGTGCGACGCCGTACGGCAACAACGCCTACATCCTGTCGAGCGGCGTGTACGCCCCGCTGCCTGGCCCGGACGGGACCTGCGAGAGCATCGGCGCCAACTTCTACACCGATGCCAACAATCTGTGCGCGTTCAATTTCAACGCCGTTGCGGCCGACGAGCAAGAGATTGAGAACATGGCGGTGTTCGTGCGCGGCGAGTATCAGTTCGCGCCGGACTGGTCGGTCTTCATCAATACCTCGGTCAGCCGTGTCGACAGCTTCGGCCGTTACGCGCCGGTGCCCGGCGCCGTGCGGCTCGGTGCCGACAGCCCGGCCAACCCGCTGGGCGAGCCGATTCTCCTCTTGCACCGGTATGCGGCTGCCGGCAACCGCGACGACTATTCGACGACCAATCTGTACGACCTCGGCGCTGGCATCCGCGGCAGCATCGGCGGCAAGATCGACGTCGAGGCCGGTGCGCGCATGACCGAATCGGTTTTCAAGCGCCTGGGCTACAACTACATCGTCCGTGCGCAGGCGCAGGCGGCCATCAACAACGGCTCCTACAATCCGGCCGACCCGTACAACGCGTCCGAAGACGTGTTGAACTCGATCAAGGCGACGATCAGCCGCGACGCGATCTACAACATCAAAGAGGTCTACGCCAACGCGTCGATGCCGCTGTTCAAGATGGACGGAGGCGATGCCTCCGCCTTCGTGGGCATTGAGTACCGCAAGGAGAACTACAAGGACCAGTACGACTCGCTGTCGGAGGCGGGCGAAATCCTCGGTTCCGCGGGCAACTCGGCCGGCGGCGGACGCAACGTGTCCGCGCTGGCAGGCGAACTGCTGTTCCCGATCTCCAAGATCCTGGAAGCCAGCCTGTCGGCACGCTACGAGAAGTACTCCGACTACGGCAGCGACTTCTCGCCCAAGGCGTCGGTCAAGTTCAAGCCCCTGCCCAGCCTGGCGCTGAGGGCCTCGGTCGGTAAGGGCTTCCGCGCCCCCAGCCTGGACATCCTGACGCAGAAGGTCACGTTCTCGGCCGAGTCGGTCGAGGATGCGCGGACCTGCGCCGTGCTGGCGTGTACCGACGGTGCAATCCAGCGCGACACCTACTTCACCGCCAATCCGTCGCTGACCTCCGAAAAATCCAACCAGTTCTCGGTCGGTGCCCTCTGGGACGTGTCGTCGAACTTCAGCCTGAAGCTCGACTACTGGAGCACGAAGATCAAGAGCATGATCCGGGAGGTCGAGGCGCAGGATCTGGTCGATCGCGACAATGGCGACAGCGATCTGCCCATCCCGGCCGGTTTGAGCGTGACTCGCAACCCGACCACGGGTGCGATCCAGGAGATCCTGGCCGGTTACGCGAACGAGGGCACGTTGAAGGTCAACGGCGTGGACTTCAACGCCGACTTCCGCTGGACCGGAGCCGACTTCGGCAAGTTCCGCCACAACCTGACCTGGTCGCACCTGTTCAAGTACGACCAGAACGGGGAAGATCAAGCTGGCTTGCAGGGGTACCCGAAGGATCGCTTGACGCTGGCGAACAGCTGGATGATGGGTTCGATCGACGTGTCGTGGAACGTCAACTTCATCGGCAAGAACGGTACCGTCTTGCCCTCCGGACTCGACCGCCGAACGGCTGCGTATACCACGCACGACCTGCAGGTGACCTGGGCGCCGCCGATGATCAAGGGTGCCAAGCTGTCGATCGGCGCGCTGAACGTGGGCGATAAGCGACCGCAGCTCATCGCCTACGACGGCCGCAACTTCAACTTCTACCTGTACGATTCTTACGGCCGCCAGACGTACGTGCGCTACACGCAGAAGTTCTGATAGCGCTGCGGCCGGGGTCTTCCCGGCCGCAGCGAGGGAGGGGCCGATCGGCCCCTCTTTTTTTTGACAGGCGGGACTTGCGCCGCTCCAAAATGTCCACACCCGAACTGGCACTCTGGCATCGGGCCGAACAGGAAGCTTCGCGTGATCGGCTGGATGCCGCGCGTGGGTTGTACCAGCAACTGGCGCGACATCCCGACTGGGGCGTCCCGGCGCAGCTCCGTCTGTCGATCCTGGCCCAGCAGCAGGACAGACTGCTGGACGCGGCGGATGCGATCCTGGCCGCCGCTGCCTTGGAACAGGACGAAGGCACGCTGGCCGCCGCGGTCGTAAAGCAGGCCTTCGGCATCGGCGAGATCGAGGCCGGCTTGCGGGTCGCGGCGGCGCCGGTGGTGACCGGGTCGAGCGAGCCGGAGGTGCTGCTCGACGTCGCCCAGTCGCTGTGCGACCAGTCGTTCCCGGACCCGGCGCTGCCGCTGCTCGAAGCCGCGGCCGGACTCGGCGTGCGCAGCGCCAGGCTCTTCTACCTGATCGGTCTGGCGCGCATGTTCGCGGGCGACCTGGCCGCGGCAGTGGCGTCCTACGAGCTGTGCCTGCGCCTGCAGCCGAACGATGCGCCGGCGCACTACATGCTGGCCGGTGTGATGCGCCAGACTCCGCAGAGCAACCACGTGCAGCGCCTGCGCGACGCCGTCGCGCGGATCGGCGGCGCAAGTCACGGTGCCCCTTTGCTCTACTACGCGCTGTTCAAGGAGCTCGACGATCTGGGCGATGCCGAAGCCGCCTGGCCGCTGCTGTCCGCCGGCATGAGCGCGCGGCGCGCGCAGCTCGCCTACGACGCACGAGCGGATGCGGAGCTGTTCGAACTGCTGCAGACCGTAGGGCGCGGCGCCGACGACGCCACGGAGCAGGATCCCGGACCTTGCCCGATCTTCGTCGTCGGCATGCCGCGCTCGGGCACCACGCTGCTCGAGCGCATGCTGGGCGGCCATCCGCAGGTGGTGGACGCGGGCGAACTGCGCGACTTCACCTTCCAGGCGCGCTGCATGACCGGCTGTCCCGGTCCACTGGAAGCCGACGGCGCGCTGGCGCGCGCGCTGGCCCGATGGACCGACTGGTCCGGCCTGGGCCGGCGCTACCTGACGCACACGCAGTGGCGCGCCCGGGGCCATCCCTTCTATACCGACAAGCTGCCGGTCAACTACCTCGTGCTGGGTTGGATCGCCAAGGCGCTGCCGCGGGCGAAGTTCCTGCACATGGTGCGCGAGCCGATGGACGTTTGCTTCTCCAACCTGAAACAGCTATTTGCGCCCGGCAACGCGCACAGCTTCGATCCGCTCGAAATGGCCGACCACTACGTGCGCTACCGCGCGCTGATGGCGCATTGGCATCGGGCATTCCCGGGCCGCGTGCTGGACATCGACTACCGCATGCTCGTGACCGACCCGCAGGCCGCGGCGCGCCAAGTGCTCGGCTTCTGTGGCCTGCCCTGGGATCCGGGTGTGGTGGCGATCGAGACACGCCGCGGCGCCGTGGCCACCGCCAGCATGGTGCAGGTGCGCGAGGCGATCCACACGCGCTTCCTCGGCCAGTGGCAGCGTTATGCCACGCCGCTGGAGCCGATGCGTGCACGTCTGGCGGCCGCGGGCTTGTGACCAGGCGCGCTGCCGCGCTTCGCTGTTTCCGGCGGGCCTGCGGCGCCGGCGTCGGCCGGCTCGACCCGCAGTGTGCAGCCCATCAGGTGCTAGGAGCGTGGGCGGCAGAAGGGAAGTCCCTGACAGCGCGGCAGGCTGGTGAGCGTTGAACGAGCATGAGCTACCGCCCCTACGAACCGCAACAGGAAATGTTGCTGCCCGCATCGCTGCAGGACTGGCTGCCCAAGGGGCACCTGGCCTATTTCATCAGCGACACGGTCGATGCTCTGGACCTGCGGGCGTTCTACGCGCGCTACGAAGGCGGTGGCGCGCGCAACCAGCCGTTTCACCCGGCCATGATGGTCAAGGCGCTGATCTACGGCTACGCCACTGGCGTGTTCAGTTCGCGCAAGATCGAACGCCGGCTGCACGAGGACCTGGCGTTTCGGATGCTGGGCGCGGGCAACTTCCCCAAGCACCGCACCATCCGCGACTTCCGGGCGTTGCACCTCAAGGAGTTGTCCGATCTGTTCGTGCAGGTGGTCAAGCTGGCCCAGGAGATGGGGCTGGTCAAGCTGGGCACGGTGGCCATCGACGGCACCAAGATCAAGGCCAATGCAAGCCGCCACAAAGCCATGAGCTACGAGCGCATGCAGCAAGCCGAAGTCGAACTCAAGGCGCAGATCGACGCGCTGCTCGAACGCGCCAAGAACGCCGACGCGGCCGAGGCCAATGAGCCCGAGGTGGACATCCCCGCGGAGATCCAGCGTCGCCAGGACCGCCTGAAGGCCATCACCCAGGCACGCCAGCGCATCGAGCAACGCCAGCGCGAGTCCGACATCGAGCGAGGCCGCAGCGAGGACGACGAGTGCAAGCCGCGCGACGATGAAGGCAAACCCACGGGGGGACGCTACAAGCGCGAGTTCGGTGTGCCCGAGCCCAAGGCGCAGGACAACTTCACCGACCCCGACAGCCGCATCATGAAGCGCGCCGGTGGCGGCTTCGACGCCAGCTACAACGCACAGACGGCGGTTGATGAGCAAGCCAAGATCATTGTGGCGGCCAAACTGGGCAACAACGCCGCCGATGTGGGGCAGCTCGTGCCGATGGTCAATGCGGTCAAGGCCAACACGGGAAAAGCCCCCGAGCAGGCCCTGGCTGACGCGGGCTACCGCAGCGAAGACAACTTCAAGGCCCTGGCCGACTCGAGCACGGAGTTGGTGGTGGCCATGGGACGTGAAGGCAAGCGCTGCGCCGAAGTCGATGCGCAGAAGAACCCGCACACCGCGGCCATGGCCGCCAAGCTGCAGACCGACGCGGGCAAGGCGGCGTACCGCAAGCGCAAGTGGATTGCCGAGCCGCCCAACGGCTGGATCAAGAGCGTGCTGGGATTCCGTCAGTTCAGCCTGCGCGGGCTGCATCGGGTGCAAGCCGAGTTCAAGCTCGTGTGCTTGGCGCTGAATCTGCGACGAATGAGCAGCCTGAAGGCTGCGTGAGGGTCGCGAGATGACCGCATTCGACCTCAAAACACTGCCTGAGCGACGCAATCGACGCCCGCATAGCCCGCAGCCGGCGCGCTACGCAGCGAACGCTGGCTCCATCACCGCAGTGCCGCGGCCGATGGTCAACATCATGGGCGTCGCAGAAATCTGCCGCCCACGCTCCTAGCCCTCGTCCAGGGTGTCGACCTTGGCCTGCAGGCCAGCCGTCGCCAGGCGGCCGATCAGCAACCCGAGCGCGGCCTCGGCCGAGATCAGGTGCCGGTGGTCCCGCAAGGGGACACCGGCTTGTGGAGGGCCGCTCGGAGTCCGAACTCAGCCTGCAGGCCCCTATTTTTTCGTTCAGCGCTGCGGCGCGGCGACCAGCGACCAGCCCATCAGATGCGGGCCCTCGTGCAGCGGCGCGATGTTCACCGCGCGGCCCGCAGCCCTCAGCGACGCGCCGACCTGCTGCACCTGCGGCTCATCCAGCGCATGCTCACACAGCCCGGTCAGGCGCGCTTGCTGGTCCGACAAGGCCAGGTGGAACCGCTGCAGCGCCAGGCGGGCGGCGGCCTCGCCGCGGGTGCCGGCCAGCTGCAGCACCCGGGCCGTCGCGTCCTGCGCTTCCTGCAGCACGTCGGCGCCGTCGTGCCGGGCCTCCAGGCGCTGCCGCAGCGCAACCTGGGCGGCATTGAAGCGCTGGCGCAGCGCTTCGGCGTCGGCGCTGCGGCTCAGGCGCGCCCGGCCTTCGGCGGTGGCCGCCTCGACCACCGGAGCGACCATGTCGGCCGCCGCCGCCAGCAGGCCGTCGGCCGCCCGCAGCCAGCCGATATGGTCGAGTTCGATGCGCGCCAGCAGCGCCGGCCGTGACGCCGCATGGTGCAGCACCAGCGCCACGCGGCCGTCCGGCCGCAGCACGCGGAGCAGTTCCCGCAGCGCCTGCGGCAGTTCGGCGTATTCGATGCCGTACTGGCTGATCACGAGGTCGAAGCGGCTGTCCGCAAACGGCAACTGCTCGGCGGCAATCTGGGCATGGAAGCGCAGCCGCTCGCGCAGTGTCGGCGGCAGCGCCGCCGCCCAGGTCGGGACGATGGCGGCACGGTCGATGGCGTCGCACTGGAACCCCGTCGTGGCCATCGTCTGCAGCAGCAACTGCGGCAGGGCGCCGTTGCCGGTGGCGATGTCCAGCACCTGCTGGCCGGGCTTCAGGTCCACGAACTGGGTGCGCCAGAACGCCGCCAGCGCACCACCGTAGGCACCGTCGTAGCTGGTGGCGCAGGAATGCAGCGCACCCTGCGCCCAGTAGCGCGACCAGACGGCGGTGTTCGGGTCCGGCACCGCAGTCGCGGGCTTTACTTCCGGGGCATGGCGGGGAGGGCTGGTCAAGTCTTCCATTTTGCCTGCATCCAGGCCACATCCGGACCATCATCCCCCGCATACCGACCTGACGTTCAAGGGCAGAACGTCGCTCTCCACCAAGGCGTACCGGATCATCGACAGGTTCTCCGAAGACCTCGGCCTAACGTACGACATCCGCAAGCTGATCGCCGACCTGGTGGGGGGGGGCGCGGAGGTCTTGCCGGCCAGCCGCAGCCAGGCCAGCAAGTGGACAAAAGCCGTGCGCGACCGGCTTCCGCAGTGGATCGCCGGCACGGTGCAGCCCGTGATTCAGGCAGCACTTGACCAGGCGAAGCTGGGTGCGAGGCTGGAAATCTCAGGTGACGACAAGGACAAGTTGCTTCTCCACTATCCGGCGGTCAAGCAAGGAAGACCTCATGCAGGCCTGCGCGGAAGTTGCAGCCAGAGCCAACGGAACTGCGGGGCCTTAGATCTTCTCCACCGGGTGCCGCGTGACCGTGGCCGCTGCTTCGACAGCGGCGCCCGGTGTGCTTCCCGCCAGTTCTTGCAACCGCTGCTGTTCGGCTTGTGCCTCGGCGAGCAGTTGCTTCCAGTCGTCCGGCGGATGGCCGTCGTTCAGCATCTTGCGGAACACCCGGTAGGCGTCGTCGCTGCTCTCGCAGGCGCGCAGCGTGTCATCGTCGTTGACCCAGGCGTACACGATCAGCCTGGCCTGTTCGTGGTAGCGAAAGAACAGCCGGTCTTGCTGGAAGAACTTGGCGCGGAACCAGTGCTTGCAGTCATCGCCCAGGGTGCTGCCCTGGCGGTATTCGCTGCGCGTCGGGTCTTCGGGGACCACGTTGAAGGCCAGCTTGACGATGGCCGCCAGCCGCTTGGCGGCGTTCTTCCTGGCGTAGCCTCTGGGGTCCTTGCGCTCGAGCGCTTCGACCTGCGTCGCGAGGGCTTCGACCTGTGCAAGGAAAAGCGGGTGAGCGAATACCGTCCAGCCATGGATGACCAGCGGCTTGGGTCTGGCCGCGCTCATTCATCGTCGGCCGACAGAGGGGCATCGAGATCGACCTCGGTGCGGCCGGTCAGCGTTTTGAATCGCTTGACGAGGCCGGCATCGACCGCCTGCAGACGTTCGGGGTGCTCTGCGATGTCCCGCGCCAGGAAACCCAGGAACGCGCCGAGTGCCGGGTCATGGTCTTCGGATGCTGGGGCGCGTGTCACGACGACTTCGCCGTCGGCGCGGACGCGGTAGCGCAGCCGGTCGCCCTTGCCCAGCTTGAGCGCGCGGCGCACGGTCTCCGGCACCGTGGTCTGGTAGCGGCTGGTCAGCGTGGATTCGGCTTCGAGGGTGGCTGGCATGGGGGTGCTTCGATCGCGGGGAGTCGAATGGTAATGCAAGTGCCTTACCTCGATAAGGGCATGACGACAGCGCCTGCGCTTCGCAGCAAGAACTCATCGCCTCGAAGGCGCCGCAGTTCGGCCGGGTCTGTTCGGCCGGGTCGCCGTTGAGCATGTCGTTCTCGATGATGTGCCTGGCCAGCTTCGCATCGTCCGCTGGTCGCTTGTAGATAGGTACCGAAATGAGTACTATCGAGCGCGGTTTAGTACTCAACGGATCGCCATGAACAACACCCTCACCGCTGCCGAAATCAAGCGCCGCGGGTTCGCCGCGATCGAGGAGAGCCTGCGGCGGGGGCCGGTGCACCTGATCAAGCGCAACAAGCCGGCTGCGGTCGTGCTGTCCGAGGATGACTACCAGCGCCTCACCGTGGGCTGGTCGGCTCAGCCCGGCATGACGGCGGTGCAGTGGCTGCTGGCGCAACCGGCAGCCGGCACGCACAGCAAGGCAGACATCGACGCCGGCCTGGCCGAAGAGCGCGCCTGGTGATCGTCTTCTTCGACGCCAGCGCGCTGATCTATCTGATCGAGGGCAAGGCGCCTTTTAGCGCACGCGTGCGCGCCGAGCTGGCGGCCATCGAGCGGGCGCATGCTGGTGTCGGTGCGGCCGTCAGCCGCCTGTCCTGGCTGGAGTGTCGCGTCCGGCCGATGAAGGCGAACGACGCTGCCGTGCTGGCGCTGTTCGACGCTTTCTTCACGCGGCCCGACCTGGTGTGGGTGGAACTGAGCCGCGAAGTCGTGGAACTGGCCGCGGCCATCCGCGTGCGGCACGGCCTGCGTACGCCCGATGCACTGCAGGCGGCGAGTTGCCTGCAGCTCGGGCCAAGGCATGTGCTGCTGACCGGCGACACGGCCTTCC
>JADZCL010000424.1 GCA_020851615.1 Rubrivivax sp. | reverse complement strand
GCAGCGTTATCGCATTCGGCACCGCTGGCGAGCAGCTTGCGGCGCTGGCCAAGGGCGATACGCTGGCCATCGCTGGCCGCGCCAAGCCAAAGGCCTGGACCGACCGCGAGGGCAGCCTGAAGGCCGGCCTGGACGTGGTTGCAGAGCAGGTGCTGACGGCATACCACCTGCGCAGGAAGCGCACGGCGATTGCGGGTGATACCGACAGCGACACCGCGCCGAGTTCGCGCCGCGTGGGCCGTTCTGGTGGCCCTGGCGACCGCAACGACGCGCAGGTCGACGGCCCCCTATAGGTACTTTGGCGCTGGTGCGTTGCGGGTAATTCCACCCCCGCGCGCACGCTAGCGGGTTGCTTGACAGGTTACTTGACAGGTTGGTTGAACACCGGCGGGCAGACACGATCCGCCGGCGGCTGGGGGCCCGGCATCCCGAACGGCAGCGCGCTGAAGCCCAAGGGCATGCACTGGCGCACGCTCGAGCGGCTGCACGGCCAGCACGACGCACACGTCAACGCGGCGCTGGTCGGCATGGCGGCGGCGGCTGGGGCGGATGGTGGGGAGGGTAGCGCCGAGCCGATGCAGTAACTACCGCAATAACTCGCGCTGCAGAGCCTGTATTTTCATAGGTGCGTGCGATTGACCCCGGTCCACCATTTACCCAAAGCCAAACCCTTATCGGTTGGGCTTTTTTCTGCCCGTTTCCCGTGTGTTGGCGCCAGTTGCCGTCGTGTTCTTGCGGACACGGCCGAGGCCGGTGTGTCGTTTTCGGCCTCTCACGGCCTCTCCGTTCTCTGTTCTTCTCTGGGCTCCGTGGAGGACTCCTGGGACCATGCCCTGTGCCGACAACGACATAGCGGCGCCGGTTGGAGACAGCAACTGCTCCATGGCGGCGACCGGGCGACCGTCTGGCCCAAAAAAAGCCGCCCGAAGGCGGCGGCGTGGAGATGGCGCAGCGCGTCAGACCATCGTGTCCAGCACCCGGACCTGATCGGCCCAGCCATAGGGCCAGGGCCGGGAAAGCAGCCGTTCGACCGGCAGGTCGAGCGTGGCGGCGAGGCGCTCGACCACGTCCGGCGCCAGCAGGGTCAGCCGCATCAGCCGCATCAGCCGGTGGACTTGCGAGACATCCAGCCCTTCGGCCTGGGCCAGATCGGCCACCGACGCCACGCGCCGCTCGGCGACCAGGCGCTGCCAGTGGTGCGCCAGACCCAGCGCGTGCGTCAGCGTCGTGTCGCGCGCCGCGGCGTATGCCTCGCGCTCTTGCGCAGCCTCGGCGCAGAACGCCTGCGCCGCGTCCAGCGGCGTGGTGACCTCCAGCCGCACGCCCCGCTGCACCAGTCGCCAGGGGACGAAGGTCTCCAGCTTCACCGATCGCGGTCAGGCCATCAAAAAATTGACCGACCTCTACCCGTGCTGTCCCGCACACCCCAGTGTCTTCCATCATCCAGGGTGACCCGCCCTGGTCATGACAGTTAGCCCGCGAAGCCAAGCGTGACGTTCAGCGGCGCTTCATGGCTTGGTGCTACCCAGACGCAGCATCAGCGTCATGGGATCGACCGGCGAAGGTTGGAACCCGTAGTGCTCGTAGAACGCTTTGGCACGCTCATGCAGGGCATGAACGAGCAGCGCCCGCACACCGCCGTGTTGCGACACAGTCACCGCGCGGTCGAGGGCGTCGCGCACCATGGCGCCGCCGAGCTTTATGCCCTGCGCGCTGCGATCGACCGCCAGACGCGCCAGGACCATCACGGGTATCGGTTCGGGCATGTTCCGGCGCACACCGCCGGTGGCCAAGCGGTGCGAAACCGCGCCCGCCGCCAGCGCGTAGTAGCCGTGCACGCGGTCTTCTCGATCTGCGACGACGAACGTGCGGGTGGCTCCGCTCGCCTGGTTGGCCAGCGCCCGACGCTTGAGCCATTCGTCGAGGACCGGTTCGCCGCAGGAAAATTCATCGCATCGATGGGCCGCGGTGAGCGGCCTTGGGGCGCTGAGTTCCAGGCTCACGCCTTGTCCCACACGGGCTTCAATGCGAGCAGCCGCTCGAGCCCCGGGTTGGGCTTCGGCGGAGCGTCCAGCAGGTCGAGGAAGCGCTGGAAGCTGTCGGCGTCCAGAGTGAAGTGGACCCGATCCAGCACCACGGCCTGGGCGCGCTCGCAGGCGGCTTCGAGCATGAAGTCGGAGCGGTTCTTCCCCAGAAGGCTGGCGGCATGGTCGATCAGGTCGCGCTGCTCAGGCAAAGCTCGCAAGTTGATAGCGGCGTCACGCATGAGCGTCCCCTTGATGTATACACAACGGATATGCGCAGATTAGCGCAACGTGTATCCGTTGTCAATACACTGCGGTCGATTGATAGAAGCGACCGCCCGCAAGGGGGCTGCGTTGCGGCGCTGTGGGCACGCCGCCGTACAACGCGCGCGATGCCGAAGAAGGTGGGTGCGGCAACGGCCTGACTTGCCGGCAAGCTTGACGACCGTCCCGCGCCCGACACCGTGCCGATGAAGGCGGTGCCACAGCAGTGTGGCGCGCTTGGGACGATCCCGTCCAGCACTTCGGTTGTGCCGGGGTGCGCATGGACCAACCCGCCCGCTTTTACCTGTGTGCGCGATGCTGCACCTAGCTCGTGCTGTGCAGCTACTGCGACCGCGGCAACCGCTACTGCGGGAGAGCGTGTCGGCGCACGGCACGTGAGGCCGCACAGCGCCTGGCGGCGCAGCGCTACCAGCGCTCGTGGCGCGGGCGCATCGCCCACGCAAGACGCTCCCGGCGGTGGCGCCAGCGCCGTTGTGCGGCGGCCGGCGGCGGGTCCGACGACGCTCTCAAGAAACAGAACTGAAGGCGGCGCTCCTCATGCGGCCGTCCCCATCGGATTGAGCTGGAAGCCCAGCGCGGCGGCGCGGCGCTTGAGTGCGGCCACGCTGCGCTGGCGCTGCTGCTCGTC
>JADZCL010000423.1 GCA_020851615.1 Rubrivivax sp. | reverse complement strand
TCGTAGCACTCGACGCCCTTGTCGGTGGCGTAGCCGGTCTCGCACTCCTCGTAGGCGACCTTCACGCCGCCGATGCCGCCGTCGCGAGCCTGGATCATCTTGAGGTAGTCCTGCTTGCCGTTGGCCCAGGGCGTGCCGTTGGGCGCGTAGGGGCCGGTGCGGTAGACGAGCAACGGGAAGAACTGCTCCTTGGCCTGCGCGAAGGCCGGTGCGGGGGCGAGCAGGCTGGCGGCGCTGGCCACTGCGGCCACGGCCAGGGTTGCGTGCATGAACTTCATCGTTTGTCTCCTGTCAGTGAGGGAAGGGCCACAGGCGCAGTTTTTCCTTGCCGATCGACCACAGGCGCGCCAGCCCGTGCGGTTCGACGATGAGAAAGAAGACGATCAAGGCACCGAAGATCATGTAGGTCAGGTGCGAGGCCAGGGCGGTATCGATCGGGATGCCGAACCAGTACGGCAGGCTGTCGAGCAAGATCGGCAGCACCACGATGAAGGCGGCGCCGAAGAAGGCGCCCATGATCGAGCCCAGCCCGCCGATGATGACCATGAACAGCAGCTGGAACGAGCGGTCGATGTTGAAGGCCGCCGGCTCCCAGGAACCCAGGTGCACGAAGCCCCAGAGCGCACCGGCTACGCCGATGATGAAGGAGCTGACCGCAAACGCGCTGAGCTTGGCGTAGACCGGACGGATGCCGATCACCGCCGCGGCCACGTCCATGTCGCGCATGGCCATCCACTCGCGCCCGATGTGGCCGCGCACCAGGTTCTTGGCCAGCAGCGCGAAGACCATCACGACGAGCAGGCAGAAGAGGTACTTGGCCACCGGGGACTCGATGGGGATGCCCAACACCTTGAGGCCTGCCACGCTGACCGAGCCCGAGGCCGAATCGTTGGTGACCCACTTCAGGCGCAGCGCCGCCCAGTCGACGAAGAACTGCGCCGCCAGCGTGGCGACCGCCAGGTACAGCCCCTTGATGCGCAGGCTCGGAATGCCGAACAGAACCCCCACCGCGGTGGCCGAGAGGCCACCCATGAGCAGCGAGATGAGCAGCGGCAGGCCCTCGATGCGGGCCTGGAAGTTGTAGGCGGCGTAGGCGCCCACGGCCATGAAGGCGCCGGCACCCAGGGAGATCTGCCCGCAGTAGCCGACCAGGATGTTGAGTCCGAGTGCGGCCAATGACAGGATGAGGAAGGGGATGAGGATGGCGCTGAAGAGGTACTCGTGCGCCGCCAGGGGCACCACGACCAGCGCCACGAAGAGCAGCAGCGCGATCGCGACGCGATCCTGCGTGATCGGGAAGATCGCCTGGTCGGCGCGGTAGCTGGTCTTGAACTGACCGTTCTCTCGGTAGATCATGGCTAGACCCGGTCGATGATCTTCTCGCCGAACAGGCCTTGCGGCCGCACGAGCAGGAACAGCAGAGCGAGTACGTAGGCGAACCAGATCTCGATGCCGCCGCCGAAGAAGGGGCCGATGTAGACCTCGGAGAGCTTCTCGCCCACGCCGATGATCAGGCCACCGATGATGGCCCCGGGCACGCTGGTCAGCCCGCCCAGGATGATCACCGGCAGCGCCTTGAGCGCCACCAGCGACAGCGAGAACTGCACCCCGACCTTGCTGCCCCAGATGATGCCGGCCACCAGCGCGACGAAGCCCGCCACGCTCCAGACGATGACCCAGATGCGGTTGAGCGGGATGCCGATCGACTGCGCGGCCTGGTGGTCGTCGGCCACCGCACGCAGGGCACGACCGGTGGAGGTCTTCTGGAAGAACAGGCTCAGCAGCGCCACCAGCGCCGCGGCGATCAGCGCGGCGTAGATGTCCTCCTTGTTGACGAGCACGCCGCCTTCGAAGACGTTCTCGAACAGGAACAGCGGATCCTTGGGCAGGCCGACGTCGATCTTGTAGATGTCGTTGCCGAACAGCGTCTGTCCGAAGCCGTCCAGGAAGTAGGCGATGCCCAGCGTGGCCATCAGCAGCGTGATGCCTTCCTGGTTGACGAGCCGGCTCAGCACCAGGCGCTCGATGACCCAGGCCACGAGCACCATCACCGCCATGGCCGCCACCATCGCCAGCAGGTTGGCCAGGACCTTGCTCTCGAAGCCCAGCAGGGCGGGCAGCCACTCGGCCAGCCGGGCCATCGTGAGCGCGGCGAACAGCACCATCGCGCCCTGGGCGAAGTTGAACACGCCGCTGGCCTTGAAGATCAGCACGAAGCCCAGTGCGATCAGTGAATACAGCATGCCGGCCATCAGGCCGCCAATCAGCGTTTCGAGGAAGAAGCCCATCCTGGTAATCCGTGCCCGGTCCTAGTGCGAGGTACCGAGATAGGCCGAGATGACATTGGGATCGGCGCGCACCTCGTCGGGCGTGCCGTCGCCGATCTTCCTGCCGTAGTCGAGCACGACGACGCGGTCGGAGATGTCCATCACCACGCCCATGTCGTGCTCGATGAGCACGATGGTGGTGCCGAACTCGTCGTTGACGTCGAGCACGAAGCGGCACATGTCCTGCTTCTCCTCGACGTTCATGCCGGCCATCGGTTCGTCCAGCAGCAGCACCTGGGGTTCCATGGCCAGGGCCCGGCCGAGGTCGACGCGCTTCTGCAGCCCGTAGGGCAGGCGGCCGACCGGGGTCTTGCGGTAGGCCTGGATCTCGAGGAAGTCGATGATGCGCTCGACGAAGGCGCGGTGCGCTTCCTCTTCGCGCTGGGCGGGGCCCCAGCGCAGCGCCTGCTGCAGGAGGTTGGTTCGCATCTTCAGGTTGCGTCCCGTCATGATGTTGTCGATGACGTTCATGCCCTTGAAGAGCGCCAGGTTCTGGAAGGTGCGCGCCACGCCCATCTCGGCCACCTGGCGCGAATTCATGTGGCTGAACGCCTTGCCGCGCAGGCTGATCTGCCCTTGCTGCGGCGTGTAGACGCCGTTGATGCAGTTGAGCATCGAGCTCTTGCCGGCGCCGTTGGGGCCGATGATGGCGCGCAGCTCGTGTTCGCGCACATCGAAGCTGATGTCGGTGAGCGCCTTCACGC
>JADZCL010000422.1 GCA_020851615.1 Rubrivivax sp. | reverse complement strand
GGCTCGGCGCCGTGCTGCATCATGACCGCGTTGTAGCCCTTGGCGGCGGCGCCGACGTCCTTCAGGTCGGGCTCGGCGCCGGACCACCAGGTGCCGTACATCTTCTCGCGCGGATAGCCGGTGGCGATCGCCTCCTTGATCGCGGTCGGGGTCATGATGCCCCAAGTCTGCATGATCACGTAGTCGGGCCGCTGCTGGCGCACCTGCAGCCAGATCGCCTTTTGCTCCACGCCGGGCGCCGGCACCGGCAGCAGCTGGACCTCGAAGCCGTGCATCTTGCGCCGCTCCTCGATGATCGGCAGCAACTCCTTGCCGAACGGGCTGTCGTGGTAGATGACCGCGATCTTCTTGTCCTTGAGCTTGTCGAAGCCCCCCTCCTTCTTGGCGATGTGCTGCAGCACCGTGTCGCCGGCAACCCAGTAGGTGCCGATGAGCGGGAAGTTCCACTTGAAGATGCCGCCGTCGGCTGAATCGCTGCGGCCGTAGCCCGAAGTGATGAGAGGGATCTTGTCGGCCGGCACCTTCTCGGTGAGCGCGAAGGTGATGCCGGTGGACAGCGGCTGGAACACGGTGGCGCCGCCGTGCTTGCCCTTGAGGCGCTCATAGCACTCGACGCCGCGGTCGGTGGCGTAGGCGGTCTCGCACTCCTCGACCAGAGTCTTCACGCCGTTGATGCCGCCGCGCAGGTTGACCAGCTTCAGGTAGTCGGCGTAGCCGTTGGCGAACGGCGTCGCGTTCGGTGCCACCGGTCCGGTGCGCCCGGTCAGGCTGGGGAAGAACTGCACGCGCTCCTGCGCGAAAGCGGACGTGCCGACGCCGCAAAGGCTGGCTGCGGCGAGGGCGGCGGTGCAGGCGATCGTGTTCAGCTTCATCGGGGACTCCTTGGGTGGGCGGGTGGATGAAAGGTCGGCCCAGCGTGGCCGGTCGAAGATGCGGCACATGCCGTGTGTTTGCCTCAATGCGGGAACGGCCACAGCCGCAGCTTCTCCTTGGCGATCGACCACAGCCGCGCCAAGCCGTGCGGCTCCACGATCAGGAAGAACACGATCAGGGCGCCGAAGATCATGTACTCGGCGTGCGCGACAAGCGCGGTGTCCACGTGCAGGCCCACCAGGCCGCCGAGCCACGGCAGCAGCTGGTTCAGCACGATGGGCAGCACGACGATGAAGGCCGCGCCGAAGAAGCTGCCCATGATCGAGCCCAGGCCGCCGATGATGACCATGAACAGGAGCTGGAACGAGCGATCCACGCCGAAGGCCAGTGGCTCCCACGAGCCCAGGTGCACGAAGCCCCACAGCGCACCGGCGACACCGACGATGAAGGAGCTGACCGCGAACGCGCTGAGCTTGGCGTAGACCGGGCGGATGCCGATCACCGCCGCCGCCACGTCCATGTCGCGGATCGCCATCCACTCGCGGCCGACATGGCCGCGCACCAGATTCTTCGCCGCCAGTCCGAAGACGACGACGAAGCCCAGGCACAGCCAGTACCTGGCCTGCGGTGTCGCCACCGGGATGCCAAGGAAGGACAGCCCCGCCACCGACACCGAACCCGAGGTGGAGTGGTTGGAGATCCACCCGATGCGCAGAAAGGCCCAGTCGAGGAAGAACTGTGCGGCCAGCGTGGCCACCGCCAGGTACAGCCCCTTGATGCGCAGGCTGGGGATGCCGAACAGCACGCCCACCAGAGTCGCGCACACGCCGCCGCCGAGGATCGCGAGCCCGGTGGGCAGGCCGTCGATGCGCACGAACAGGTTGTAGGCCGCGTAGGCGCCGACGCCCATGAAGGCGCCGGTGCCCAGCGAAATCTGGCCGCAGTAGCCGACCAGGATGTTCAGCCCGATCGCCGCCAGCGAGAGGATCAGAAAGGGCACCAGGATCGCCGTGAACAGATACTCGTCGGCCAGCAAGGGAACGCCGAAGACTGCGAAGGCCAGCAGCAGGGCAATCAGTGCGCGGTCCTGCGCGATCGGGAAGATCTGCTGGTCGGCGCGGTAGCTGGTCTTGAACTGGCCGTTCTCTCGGTACAGCATGGTTCTCAAACCCGATCGATGATCTTCTCGCCAAACAGCCCTTGCGGCCTGACGAGCAGCACGAACAACACCAGCACGTAGCCGAACCAGATCTCGATGCCGCCGCCGAGCATGGGGCCGAGGTAGACCTCGGAGAGCTTCTCGCCGACGCCGATGATCAGGCCGCCGAGGATCGCCCCCGGCACCGAGGTCAGACCGCCGAGGATGACCACCGGCAAGGCCTTCAGCGCCACCAGCGAGAGCGAGAACTGCACCCCCAGCTTGCTGCCCCAGATGATGCCGGCCACGAGAGCGACGAAGCCGGCGATGCTCCAGACGATGACCCAGATCCGGCCCAGCGGGATACCGATCGACTGCGCCGCCTGGTGGTCGTCGGCCACCGCGCGCAGCGCGCGCCCGGTGGCGGTGAACTGGAAGAACAGCGACAGCCCCATCACGAGCGCCGCGGCGATGGCGGTGGCGTACAAGTCGTCCTTGCCCACCAGCACGCCGCCCTGGAACACGCCCTCGAGCAGGAACAGCGGCTCGTTCGGCAGACCGACGTCGATCTTGTAGATCTCGCTGCCGAACAGGGTCTGTCCGATGCCGTCCAGGAAGTAGGCGATCCCGAGCGTGGCCATGAGCAAGGTGATGCCCTCCTGGTTGACCAGCTTGCTCAGGCACAGGCGCTCGATCAGCCAGGCCACCGCCACCATCAGTGCCATCGCGGCGGCGAAGGCCAGCGCGTTGCCGAGCCACTTGCTGTCGCTGCCGGTGAGCGCCGGCGCCCACTCGGAAAAGCGCGCCATCGCCAACGCCGCGAACAACACCATCGCGCCCTGCGCGAAGTTGAACACGCCGCTGGCCTTGAAGATGAGCACGAAGCCCAGTGCGATCAGCGAATACAGCATGCCGGCCATCAGGCCGCCGATCGTGGTCTCGATGAAGAAGCCCATGTGCGCCGCCCTCAGTGCGTGCTGCCGAGGTAGGCGCTGATCACCTCGGGGCTGGCGCGCACCTCGTCGGGCGTGCCGTCGCCGATCTTCCTGCCGTAGTCCAGCACGACCACGCGGTCGCAGATGTCCATCACCACCCCCATGTCGTGCTCGATCAGCACGATGGTGGTGCCGAACTCGTCGTTCACGTCGAGGATGAAGCGGCTCATGTCCTGCTTCTCCTCCACGTTCATGCCCGCCATCGGCTCGTCCAGCAGCAGCAGCCGGGGTTCCATGGCCAGCGCGCGGCCGAGGTCGACGCGCTTTTGCAACCCGTAGGGCAGGCGGCCGACGGGGGTCTTGCGGTGTGCCTGGATCTCCAGGAAGTCGATGATGTGCTCGACGAACTCGCGCTGCGCCGTCTCCTCGCGCTCCGCCGCGCCCCAGCGCACGGCCTGCTGCAGGAGGTTGGTCTTCATGCGCAGGTTGCGGCCGGTCATGATGTTGTCGAGCACGCTCATGCCCTTGAACAAGGCCAGGTTCTGGAAGGTGCGCGCTACCCCCATCTCCGCCACCTGGCGGCTGTTCATGTGGCGGAAGGACTTGCCCTGCAGGCTGATCGTGCCCTGCTGCGGCGTGTAGACGCCGTTGATGCAGTTGAGCATCGAGCTCTTGCCGGCGCCGTTGGGGCCGATGATGGCGCGCAGCTCGTGTTCGCGCACATCGAAGCTGATGTCGGTGAGCGCCTTCACGC
>JADZCL010000421.1 GCA_020851615.1 Rubrivivax sp. | reverse complement strand
TCGAGAAGGTGGAGGACTTCCTCCAGGAAGGCCAGGTGGTGCGGGTCAAGGTGCTCGAGACCGACGACAAGGGTCGCATCAAGTTGTCGCTGAAGGCGCTGCTCGACAAGCCCGAGGGATACGTCGAGCCAGAGCGCCGTGAGCGCGATGATCGCCCGCGCCGCGACCGCGGCGATCGCGACGAGCGCCCGCGCCGTGACCGTGGGGATCGTCCCCGCCGCGAGGCCGCGCCCGAGGAGGGCGGGCCTGCGGGCTCGGGTGCGCAGGGCGACGGTGGACTGACCGCGCGGGCGCCCGACGCACCGCCGACCGACGAGTGAGCGGCTGACCTCGGGCACGCACGGCGTCGACATGCTGGCCATCGAGATCGCCCGCCCGGGTGGGCCCGAAGTACTGCAACAGGTGCAGCGCCCGGATCCGCTGCCGCAGGCCGGGGAGTTGCTGATCGAGGTCCACGCTGCAGGCGTGAACCGGCCCGATGTGCTGCAGCGCAAGGGCCTGTATCCGCCGCCGCCGGGCGCCTCCGATCTGCCGGGTCTCGAGGTTGCCGGGATCGTCAAGGCCGGCGCGCTGGCGGACCTGGCGGCAGCCGGGCTCGCCATCGGCGATGCGGTCTGCGCGCTCGTGGCTGGAGGTGGCTATGCCCAGCTGTGCACGGCACCGGTGGGGCAATGCCTGCCGGTGCCCAAAGGCCTCACGCTGGTCGAGGCGGGTGCGATCCCCGAGACCTTCTTCACCGTCTGGCAGAACGTGTTCGAGATCGCTCGGTTGCAGCGAGGTGAGACCCTGCTCGTGCACGGCGGTACCAGCGGTATCGGCGTCACGGCCACCCGGCTGTCCAAGGCACTGGGTGCGCGCGTGATCGTCACCGCCGGCAGCGACGCCAAGTGCGCGGCCTGCCTGGCCCTGGGTGCCGACCATGCGATCAACTACCGCACGCAGGACTTCGCCGCCGAGGTCTCACGCCTGACCGAGGGGCGCGGGGTCGATGTGGTGCTCGACATGGTTGCCGGCGGCTATGTCGAACGCGAGATCGGCTGCCTGGCCGAGGACGGCCGCCTGGCGATCATCGCGGTGCAGGGCGGCACGCGCAGCACCATCGACAGCGGCCTCGTGCTGCGCAAGCGGCTGACGATCAGCGGGTCGACTCTGCGGCCGCGCACGCAGGCCTACAAGGCGCTGCTGGCCCGCGCGTTGCGCGAGCGCGTCTGGCCGCTGCTCGAAACGGGGCAGGCCCGGCCCGTCGTGCACCAGACCTTCCCGGCGGCCGAGGCGGCTGCCGCGCATGCCCTGATGGAGTCCGGCGAGCACGTCGGCAAGATCGTTTTGCAGTGGTAACCGGCGGAGGAAAGCAATGACGACGCGTCGCACGCTCGTGGTGGGCAACTGGAAGATGCACGGCAGCCGCGCGCGCAATGCCGAACTGCTGGCGGCAATCCTGGCCGCAGCGCCTGGCGCCGCGGAGCTTGCCGTGTGTGCACCCTTCCCATACCTGGCCGATGCCGCCGCAGCCTTGTCGGGCAGTGCGCTGGCCCTGGGTGCACAAGACTGTTCGGCGCACGCCGAGGGAGCCTACACCGGTGAGGTTTCCGCGGCGATGCTTGCCGAGATCGGCTGCCGCTACGTCATCGTCGGGCACTCCGAGCGGCGTGCGCAACACGGCGAGAGTGACGGTCTGGTGGCCCAGAAGGCACAGGCGGCGCTGGCGCACGGTTTGACGCCCATCGTCTGCGTCGGCGAGACGCTGCTGCAGCGTGAGCACGGGCAGACCGGGGCCGTGGTCGGGCGGCAGCTGGCCGCCGTGATCGGGCAGCTCGGTGAGCGTATCGGCGCCATCGTGCTGGCCTACGAACCTGTCTGGGCGATCGGGACCGGCCGCACCGCCAGTCCGCAACAGGCGCAGGAGGTGCATGCGCTGTTGCGTGCGCAACTGCAGGCTGCCATGGGCACGGCCGCTGCGCAGGTGCGCATCCTGTATGGCGGCAGTGTCAAGCCCGACAACGCGGCGACCTTGTTCGCGCAGCCCGACATCGACGGGGGCCTCATCGGCGGCGCCTCGTTGAAGGCCGCGGACTTCGTCGCCATCGCCCGCGCGGCGACCTGAACCGCGCAATCGAAGCCAAGCGGCCCGATGCCGCAATCGCAATCGAATCCCTGGAGAGCTTTCACACATGCAGATCTGGATGACCTTGGTGCTGGCCTTGCAGATGCTGTCGGCGCTGGTGATGATCGGCCTCGTGCTGATCCAGCACGGCAAGGGTGCCGACATGGGCGCGTCCTTTGGCAGCGGCGCCTCGGGCAGCCTGTTCGGTGCCAGCGGCAGCGCCAGCTTCCTGTCGCGCTCGACGGCGGCTTGCGCGACGATCTTCTTCGTCTGCACGCTGGCTCTGGCGCTGATGTCCAACGCCGGCAATCGCACCCGCGACAATGCAGGCGGCAGCGTGCTCGACCGGCCCGCCGAAGCGGCCAGCGCGGCCGCCGCACCGGCGATTCCCGCCGCACCCGCTATCCCCACGCCAGCACCTGCCGGCAATGCACCGGCCTCCGCCGCAGTGTCGGCGCCGGCCAGCGGCGCGATCCCGAAGTGACCTGTGTTCGCGTCATGCGTACAGGGCTTGCGCCAGCGCATGTCAGCAGGTCTTCGAGTCCGGGAAGTCCCTTGTTTTCGGGCTAGAATCCTGAGCTGTTCGACGAGCCCATCCTCATGCAAGTCGAGCGAGTTGCGGAGCAGGTTCACGTCGAGCCGACGTGGTGAAATTGGTAGACACGCTATCTTGAGGGGGTAGTGGCGAAAGCTGTGCGAGTTCGAGTCTCGCCGTCGGCACCATCGACTGCCAGATGCCTCGCGGCCCGGACCGGGACGCAAGGCATCACGGATCCTCGCCGCAGCACGCAGAGGCTTGAATGGGCAAGCGGGCGCGCCCTGTGCGGTCACGCGGTGACTGTGGAAGGCGCGCTTTTTTGCGACCGGATTTGACCTGACTGAGCGCTGACGAAGCCATGGATCTGCAACCGTACCTGCCTGTGATCCTCTTCATCCTGGTCGGCATCGCGGTCGGCGTGGCGCCGCAGGTGATCGGCTTCATCTTCGGCCCGAACCGGCCCGACGCGCAGAAGAACAGCCCCTACGAGTGTGGCTTCGAGGCCTTCGACGATGCGCGGATGAAGTTCGACGTGCGCTATTACCTCGTGGCCATCCTCTTCATCCTCTTCGATCTCGAGATCGCCTTCCTCTTCCCCTGGGCCGTCTCGCTGCGCGACATCGGGCCTACGGGCTTCTGGGCCATGATGCTCTTCTTGGGCATCCTCGTCGTGGGCTTCGCCTACGAATGGAAGAAGGGGGCGCTGAATTGGGAATGACGAACGTCCCCGCGCGGCGTGCGCACGACGTACAGGACATCCGGAGCTGATACCCCATGGGCATCGAAGGCGTTCTCAAGGAAGGCTTCGTCACCACCTCGGTCGACAAGCTCATCAACTGGTCCAAGACCGGTTCGCTGTGGCCGATGACCTTCGGCTTGGCCTGCTGTGCCGTCGAGATGATGCACGCCGGCGCAGCGCGCTACGACATCGACCGCTTCGGCATGCTGTTTCGCCCCAGTCCGCGCCAGAGCGACCTCATGATCGTCGCCGGCACGCTGTGCAACAAGATGGCACCGGCGCTGCGCAAGGTCTACGACCAGATGGCCGAGCCGCGCTGGGTGCTGAGCATGGGCTCGTGCGCCAATGGCGGCGGCTACTACCACTACAGCTACTCGGTCGTGCGCGGCTGTGACCGCGTCGTGCCGGTGGATGTCTACGTGCCCGGCTGCCCGCCCACCGCCGAGGCGCTGCTCTACGGCATCCTGCAACTGCAGGCCAAGATCCGGCGCGAGAACACCATCGCACGCGCCTGAGCGCGAGTCCCTGAAAGCCCTGCGAGCACTCACCCCATGAGCCAACGACTCGACACCCTGCAGGCGGCGCTCGCGTCCGTCCTCGGCGACGCCGTGCGCAGCCTCGTGCGCGCCCGCGGTGAGATCACGATCACGGTCGGTGTCGAGGACTACCTGCGGCTGGCGCGGACGCTGCGGGACGATGCCCAGCTGCGCTTCGAGCAGCTCATCGACCTCTGCGGTGTCGACTATTCGGACTATCGCAACGAGGTGTGGGACGGGCCGCGCTTCTGCGTCGTGCTGCATCTGCTGTCGGTCACGCACAACTGGCGTCTGCGCCTGAAGGTCTTTGCTGCGAACGACGACCTGCCTGCCGTGGCCTCCGTGACCGAGATCTGGAGCGGCGCCAACTGGTTCGAGCGCGAGGCCTTCGACCTCTACGGCATCGTCTTCGAGGGGCACCTGGACCTGCGCCGCATCCTCACCGACTACGGTTTCATCGGGCATCCGATGCGCAAGGACTTCCCCGTCAGCGGACACGTCGAGATGCGCTACGACGCGGAGCAGATGCGCGTGGTCTACCAGCCCGTGACGATCGAGCCGCGTGAGAACACGCCCCGCGTCGTGCGCGAGGACAACTACGGCGGCCTGCACTGAGGTGCAAAGCGACCATGGCTGAAATCAAGAACTACACGCTCAACTTCGGACCGCAGCACCCGGCTGCGCACGGCGTGCTGCGCCTGGTGCTCGAACTGGACGGCGAAGTCATCCAGCGCGCCGACCCGCACATCGGGCTGCTGCATCGCGCCACCGAGAAGCTGGCCGAGACCAAGACCTTCATCCAGAGCCTGCCGTACATGGACCGGCTGGACTACGTGTCCATGATGTCCAACGAGCAGGCCTACTGCCTGGCCATCGAGCGGCTGCTGGGCATCGACGTGCCGCTGCGCGCTCAGGTCATCCGGGTGATGTTCGCCGAGATCACGCGGCTGCTGAACCACCTGCTGTGGCTGGGCGCGCACGGGCTGGACTGCGGCGCGATGAACATCCTCATCTACTGTTTTCGCGAGCGTGAAGACCTCTTCGACATGTATGAGGCGGTGTCGGGTGCGCGCATGCACGCGGCCTATTTCCGGCCTGGCGGGGTGTACCGTGATCTGCCCGACACGATGTCGCAGTACCAGGTCAGCCGTATCCGCAACGAGCGGGCGATCAAGGCCCTGAACGCCAACCGCCAGGGCAGCCTGCTGGACTTCATCGAGGACTTCTGTCAGCGCTTTCCGAAGAACGTCGACGACTACGAGACGCTGCTGACCGACAACCGCATCTGGAAGCAGCGCACTGTGGGTATCGGGGTCGTGAGCCCCGAGCGGGCGCTCAACCTCGGCCTCACCGGGCCGATGCTGCGCGGCAGCGGTGTGGCCTGGGACCTGCGCAAGCACCAGCCCTACGATGCCTACGCCCAGATGGATTTCGACGTCCCGGTGGGCGTCAACGGCGACTCCTACGACCGCTACCTGGTGCGCATTCAAGAAATGCGCCAGGCCAACCGCATCGTCCAGCAATGCGTGGACTGGCTGCGCAAGAACCCCGGGCCGGTGATCACCGACAACCACAAGGTGGCCCCGCCTTCGCGCGTGGACATGAAGACCGGGATGGAGGAGTTGATCCACCACTTCAAGCTCTTCTCCGAGGGCTTCCATGTGCCCGAGGGCGAGGCCTACGCGGCGGTCGAGCACCCCAAGGGCGAGTTCGGCATCTATCTCGTGAGCGACGGCGCCAACAAGCCCTACCGACTCAAGATCCGCGCGCCCGGCTTCGCGCACCTGGCCGCGTTCGACGAAATGACGCGCGGGCACATGATCTCGGACGCGGTGGCGATCATCGGCACCATGGACATCGTCTTCGGCGAGATTGATCGATGAACTTCTCCGACGCCACCCTGCAGCGCTTTGCCCAGGAAGTCGCAAAGTACCCCGCCGACCAGAAGCAGTCGGCCGTGATGGCCTGCCTGGCCATCGTGCAGCACGAGCAGGGCCACATCTCACCCGACGCCGAGGAGGCCGTCGCGGCCTACCTGGGCATGCCCCCGATCGCGGTGCACGAGGTGACCAGCTTCTACAACATGTACAACCAGAAGCCGGTGGGTCGCTACAAGCTCAGCGTCTGCACCAACCTGCCGTGCCAGTTGCGCAACGGGCAGCGCGCGCTCGAGCAGGTCTGCCAGCAACTGGGCGTCGAGCCCTACGGCACCACCAGCGACGGCCTGTTCACGGTCCAGCCGTGCGAATGCCTGGGCGCCTGCGCCGATGCGCCAGTCATGCTGGTCAACGACCGGGAAATGCTCAGCTTCATGGGCCCCGAGCGGATGGACGAGCTGCTGCAGACACTGAAGAAGGCGCAAGGGTGACGAAGGTGAGCACGCTCGATCTCTCGAAGTTCAAGGCCAGCGGCAGCCAGACCTG
>JADZCL010000420.1 GCA_020851615.1 Rubrivivax sp. | reverse complement strand
GCTGGTCGACCAGCAACTGGTGCAACCGCGTCATGCCGGCGGCCGGATAGCCGGCCTTGACCATGTAGCTCTGGCCCAGCGCATCGGCCTCGCGCTCGTTGTCGCGCGAGTAGTTGGCCAGCAGGGCGCTTGCGCCCACCACACTGCCGATGCCCGCCAGCGGGGCCCAGCGCGAGTTGCTCGCGGCGGCCACCACGGCCACGGCGATGACGGCCGCCTGCGCCACCATCGCCTGGCCCTGGCGCTGCGCAGCGTGGCGGGCGTTGACATGGCCCATCTCGTGCCCCAGCAGCGCAGCGAGCTGGGCCTCGTCGTCCAACTGCGTCATGATGCCGCGCGTGACGCCCATGGCTCCGGCGGGGAAGGTGTAGGCGTTGACGTAGTTGGCGCCGAGCACGCGCGTGCTGTAGGGCATGTCGCGCCGGTGCAGCTGCGGCTGCAGGCGCCGTGCGACTTCCTCCACGTAGGCGTTGACACCGTCGTCCTGCACGGCGCCGAGATCCAGCGAGAACTGGTGCGGTGACTGCTGGCGGTCGACCGCGCGCTCCTCGTCCGGGCTCATGCCGACGAGGATCTGCTGGCCGGTCACCGGCGAGGTGGCGCAGCCTTGCAGCGTGGCCGCACTCGTGCTGGCGCCGAAGAGCCACAGCACATCGCGGCGTGAGAGGCGGTTGCGCGCCAGGCGCTGTGCAAGGGCGGGCAGTGGGGTCATGGCCGGGTTCCTCCCTGTCTCGATATGTGCATGCCGCGGGCCGGGGGCAGGGCGCACGTGCATTCTAGGAAGGCGGGTGCGGTCATGGTGTGGCCTCGGCCGTGCGGGCGTGGCCGCGCAAGGCGGGGCGTGGCCGTGCAAGGCGCAATGCGTCTGCTGCGCGCGTCAGCGCCACGGCTTTGTCACGATGGGCCGGGTGATCGCCTGACTTGCATCGAAGACTGTATAAACATACAGTCTTCAGGTGGCTTGCGCTCCTGATCTTCCCTGCACTGGCGTTGCCGACCCGGTGCAACTGCACCCGGCGCTGTGGCGTGCGCATCAGCTCGGCCACGCGCGTGCGGGCACGCTGGCCAGCGGGTTTGCCGAGCTGGACGGTGAACTGCCCGGTGGCGGCTGGCCCCTGGGGGTGTTGACCGAACTGCTGCTGCCGCATCCCGGTATCGGTGAGCTGCGCCTGTTGGCGCCGGCCTTGGCTGCCGTGCAGCAGGGCGGGCGCAGCCTGTTGTGGTTCGATCCGCCGGCGCTGCCCTGCGGCTGGACACTGGCCGCGCTGGGGCTGGATCTGCACCGGCTCGTGATCGTGCGCCCGCGCGCGGGGGCTGGCGTCGTGCGCCGCGCACGGCTGCCGCAGGCCGCCGACCTGCTCTGGGCGCTCGAGCAGGCGCTGGCCAGCGGCCATGTCGGCGCCGTGCTGGCCTGGCTGCCGGCCGAGGGCGTGCCGGCGCAGTCGTTGCGCCGTCTGCAACTGGCGGCGCAGGCGCACGAGGGACCGGCCTTCCTGCTGCGCGAAGCAGCCATGCTGGCGCGGCCCAGTGCGGCGCCGCTGCGCGTGGCGCTGGCGCCAGCCGCTCCCGATGTCATCACGCTGCGCATCGTCAAGCGGCGTGGATCCCCATGTGCCCGGGCGCTGCACCTGGCGCTGGCGCCGGCGCTGTCGGCGCCCGTGCGTGCACGGGCTGCGCGTGCAGCGTGTGCAGCGCCACCGGCGCTTGGGCCGCAGCCTGTGGTGGAGCAGGCATGAATGGGGCTGGCCATGTTGTGGTTTGCCTTGCATCTGCCCGCCCTGTCGCTCGAAGCCTGTGCGGCTGCGCTGCCGCCGCCGGCACGACAACAACAACAACGGCCGCTGGCGCTGCAGGAGGCGCAGCGCATCGCCGCTGTCGATGCTGCTGCGGCCGCCGCTGGCGTGCAGCCGGGGATGACGCGTGCCACGGCGCTGGCACTGGCGCCTGCCCTGTGCCTGGTGCAGGCCGATGCGCGCCGCGATGCGCAGGCGCTGCAGGCGGTGGCGCACGCAGCGCTGGCCTTCACGCCTGCGGTGGCGCTGGAGGGCCGTGCCACCGTGCTGCTCGAGGTGGCGTCCACCCTGCGCTGCTTCGGCGGGGCCGACGCCCTGCTGGCGCGCCTGCGCCGGGTGCTGGTGCCGCTGGGGCATCGCGTGCAGATTGCTGCAGCGCCCACCGCACTCGGCGCGGCCTTGCTGGCCCGCTGGCGCGACGATTTCGAGCGCACCCCCGGCGGCGGGCCGCAGCGCCATGATCTGACCGCGCTGCAAGGCCTGCTCGACCAAGCACCGCTGGGCCTGCTGGAGGCGGCCGCCCCGCACGGGCAGGCTCTGCAGGGCATGGGCCTGCGGTGCCTGGCGGACCTGCTGCGCCTGCCGCGTGCGGGGCTGACGCGGCGCTTCGGGAGCGCGCTGCTCGACGAACTCGACCGCGCGCGCGGTACCTGCCCGGACCCGCGCAGCTGGCTCTGCGCACCCGAGCACTTCAGCGCCCGGCTCGAGCTGGCCATGCGTGCCGACTGCACCGAGCAACTGCTGCATGCAGCCGCCATGTTGCTGGCGCGGCTGGCGGCCTGGGCGCAGGCACGGCAGGCGCGCGTGCAGGCCTTCGTGCTGGAGATGCGGCACGAGGCGCGCCATCGGGCCGACGCGGCCACGCCGGGGGTGACGCGCTTGCGCATCGAGCTTGCCGAACCGGCAGCCGACGCCGGGCAGTTGCAAGCCCTGCTGCGCGAGCGCCTGGCACGCACACAGCTGGCTGCGCCCACGCTGGAGCTGCAACTGCACTGCGATGAATGGCTGCGGCAGCCGGCACCCAACGCCGAGCTCTTCCCGACGCGACAGAGCGAGCACGCCGGTCTCGTGCGGCTGCTCGAACGGCTGCAGGCCCGCCTGGGTGAGGCGCAGGTGCTGCAGTTGCAGACGGTGGCCGACCATCGCCCCGAGCGGGCCTGCGTGGCGGTGCCGCTCGGCTGCGCGGCACCGGCTGCCGCCGCGGTCGCCGTGCGGCCGGCGCCGGTGGTGCGGGCTGCCGCTGCACCGCCGCCCTGGCCGCGCCCGGTCTGGCTGCTGGCTGCTGCGCTGCCACTGGCCGACCACCGGGCGCTGCCGTGGTTCGAGGGACGGCCGCTGCAGTTGCTGACCGGACCCGAGCGCATCGAAGCCGGCTGGTGGGATGGCAGCCTGGCCACGCGCGACTATTTCATCGCCCAGGCCGGCGATGGCTCGCTCCTGTGGATCTACCGCGCGCGGCTGCCGGTGGCCGACCCGACGCAGCCACTGTGGTTCCTGCAGGGGCGCTTCGGGTGACCGGGCGGACCTTCAGCGCACGCCCAGGAACTCGCGCACCGGCACCAGGCTGCGCGGCGGATCTTCCTCCTGCGGCATGTGGCCCAGGCCCTCGAGCACGACGAGCCGGCTGCCGGCGATGCGGCGCGCGAAATCCTGCCCTGTCGCAGGCGGGATCAGCCGGTCGCGGGAACCCCAGACGATGAGCGTGGGCTGGTGGACTTGCGCAAGGCGCGCAGCGTCCTCGCCCGTGCCCATCTGCTGCAGTCGCAGGCCGAGCGCGCGGCGGTTGCCTTCACGCAGCGTGAGCTCGAAGTAGCGATCCACCAGCGCCGGCGTGACGCGGCTGGCATCGCCATAGACGCTGGCCAGGCTCTGTGCGATCAGCGTGCGCGGCAGCAGGTATTGCCCCAGCGTGCGCAGCACCGGCAGCCGCGCGGCGACGAAGCCTGGCGGGATCGACTCCGGCTCGAAAGGCAGCCCGGCGGCGTCCACCAGCACCAGCCGGCTCACGCGCGTGGGGGCCAGCACCGCGGTGCGCCAGGCGATCTCGCCGCCCAGCGAATTGCCCGCCAGCACCACGCGCTGCAGGCGCAGCGCATCGAGCAGGTCGACCACAAAGCGCGCATAGGTGTCGCCGCGGTAGTCGTCGGGCGTGTACTGGCCGGTGAACGGGCCGGTGAGGCCGGCCCCGGGCAGGTCGAAGCTGATCACGCGGCGCTGCTTCTGGAGCGCGCCCGCCCAGCCTTCCCAGGTATGCAGGCTCGACGAGGTGCCGTGCACCAGCACGATGGGCTCGGGATCGCTGCGCGGTCCCTGGTCGCGCAGATGCACGAGTTGGCCGCGGATCTCGATGAAGTCCGAAGGCGCCGGTGCCCAGCGCGCCACCAGGGTCTGCACCGGCCGATCCGGCGCGTGGGACAACCCCGCGGCCAGTGCGCTGGCGATCAGCAGCAGGCCAACCAGCCGGCGCAGCCAGCCTCCAAGGCTCGAGCTCATCGCGGCATTGTAGGAAGGCGGGCCTGGCGCAGGCGGGCCGGATAATGCCCTTGAACATGGTCGATTCCCCACACTTCATCCACCTGCGGCTGCATACCGAGTATTCGGTCGTCGACGGCACCCTGCGCGTCGATGACGCCGTGGCTGCGGCGCGCTCCGACGCGCAGCCGGCGCTGGCCATCGCCGACCTGGGCAACCTCTTTGGTGCCGTCAAGTTCTACAAGGCCTGCCAGGGCAAGGGCGTGAAGCCGATCATCGGCGTCGACGTCTGGATGGAGCCGCTGCTCGATGCGGCCGATCGCCAGGCCAGCCGGCTGCTGCTGCTGGTGCAGGACCGGCAGGGCTACCTCAACGTGTGCGAGCTGCTGGCGCGGGCGTGGACGCACAACGTGCAGCGCAACCAGGCCTGGGTCAGGTGGGAGTGGCTGGAGGAGCTCGGCGCTGGC
>JADZCL010000419.1 GCA_020851615.1 Rubrivivax sp. | reverse complement strand
CTCGCCGAGGAAGGAGGTCTCGACGTCGATCTGCGTGAACTCGGGCTGGCGATCGGCGCGCAGGTCCTCGTCGCGGAAGCACTTGGTGATCTGGTAGTAGCGGTCGAAGCCGGCCACCATCAGCAACTGCTTGAAGAGCTGGGGCGATTGCGGCAGCGCGAAGAATAGCCCGTCGTGCACGCGGCTGGGCACGAGGTAGTCACGCGCGCCCTCGGGCGTGCTCTTGGTCAGCATCGGCGTCTCGATGTCGACGAAGCCGTTCTCGTCGAGGTACTTGCGCACCTCCATCGCGACGCGGTAGCGCAGGAGCAGGTTCTTCTGCATCGCCGGGCGGCGCAGGTCGAGCACGCGGTGCGTCAGGCGCACGGTCTCGGAGAGGTTGTCGTCGTCGAGCTGGAATGGCGGCGTGACACTCGGGTTGAGCACCTCGAGCTCCAGGCACAGCACCTCGACCTTGCCACTCGTGAGGTTGGCGTTCTCGGTGCCGGCCGGCCGGGCGCGCACCTTGCCCACAACCTTCAGGCAGAACTCGTTGCGCACGCCCTCGGCGGTCTCGAACATCGCCGGGCGGTCGGGGTCGCAGACGATCTGCACCAGGCCTTCGCGGTCGCGCAGGTCGACGAAGATCACGCCGCCGTGGTCACGGCGGCGGTGTGCCCAGCCCATCAGGGTGACGGTCTGGCCCAGCAGCGCCTCGCTGACCAGGCCACAGTAGCTCGTTCTCATTGCCTTGCTCTCCACAGGATTGGGGTCGCACCGCAGCCGGTGCGGTGACCTTGGATGGTTCGACGATACGGTCGGCGCGCAGGCGCCTGCGGTGGCTGGCCGGTCGCCGCCCGGCACAGCCGGGTCAATTTCGGGGCAGCGCCGGCGCCGGCGGGATCAGCGAGGCCGGGGGCACCACCACGCCCATCGAGATCACGTACTTGAGCGCCTCGTCCACGCTCATCTGCAGCTCGATCACGTCGGCCCGCGGCAGCATGAGGAAGAAGCCCGAGGTCGGGTTGGGCGTGGTCGGGACGTAGACGCTGAGCATGTCCGGCGGCAGCTTGGTCGCCACCTCGCCGCCGGGCGCACCGGTCACGAAGGCGATCGTCCACGCCCCCGCGCGCGGGTACTGGACCAGCACCGCCTCGCGAAACGCATTGCCGTTGCTGCTGAAGAGTGTGTCGGAGACCTGCTTGACCGAGCTGTAGATCGACTTGACGATGGGGATCTGGTTCATCAACCGATCCCACTGCCGCACCCACCACTGGCCGAAGATGTTGGTGACGAAGATGCCCGTCAGCAGCAGCCCCACGCCCAGCACCAGCACGGCCAGGCCCGGCACCTGGCGCCACTGCTCGATCGCCTCGTGCATCGAGGCCGGCAGCACGGCCTGCGTCAGCGACAGCAGCGACAGGAAGACGCCATCCAGCACGGACAGCAACCAGCCCAGCACCCAGACGGTGATGGCCAGCGGCAGCCAGACCAGCAGCCCGGCGATGAGGAATTTCTTCACGGCAGTCCTGCCGGCACCGTGGCTCAGCCGCCCCCGCTGCCCGGTGCCGCGGGGGCTGGCGCAGCAGGTGTGGCCGGGGCCGGGGCTGCCGTGGGGGCCGTGGCGCCCGTACTGCCGGCAGGAGCTGCCGCACCATCGGCGGGCTTGTCGGCCTTCGCGGACGGGTCGGCCTTCTCGGACTTGGCGTCGTCGGCCTGCGCCGGCGCGCCGCTTGTGCCGCCGCGGAAGTCGGTCACGTACCAGCCCGAGCCCTTGAGCTGGAAACCCGCAGCGGTGACCTGCTTCGTGAAGGCCTCGGCGCCACAGGCCGGGCAGGTCGTGAGCACGGGGTCGGACAGCTTCTGCAGCACGTCCTTCGCGTGCCCGCAGGCGCCACAGCGGTAGGCGTAGATCGGCATGGCCAAGCTTCCAGGCAAAACTCGCAATTATAGGGACGCGGCGGAGAACGAGCGCCGCAACCTCGGCGCTGGCGGCTTCAGGCGTTCAGGCCCTTGACGGGGTGATCGCGGTCCTGCCGGTTGCGCAGCACCTGCGGCAGCAGTGAGCCCCCCAGCATGCCGACGAAGGCTGCGAGCAGGCCCGCAAGCTGGCCGGGAAAGTGTTCGCCCAGCGACGTGAGCTGCGGGAAGAAGAGCACCCACACCGCGATGCCCAGCACCACCGAGGCGATGGCCCCCTGCGTCGTGGCGCGCTTCCAGTACAGGCCCATCACCAGCGGCACGAAGGCACCCACCAACGTCACCTGGTAGGCCTCGGAGACCAGTTCGTAGATCGAGGTCCCGCGCATCGCGATCGCATAGGCCAGCACGATGGCCGCGAAGGCGACGATGGTCCAGCGCATGGCCAGCAACTGCTGGCGGTCGCTCATGCGTGGGCGCAGGTTCTTCAGGATGTTCTCGACGAAACTGGTCGAGGGCGCCAGCAGCGTGGCCGAGGAGGTGCTCTTGATCGCCGACAGCAACGCCCCGAAGAAGAGGATCTGCATCACCATCGGCATCTTGGTCATCACGAAGGTCGGCAGCAGGCGTTGGTAGTCGTCCTTGGCGAGAGTCATCGCCTGCTCGCCCATCACGACGACGGCGCTGGCGACGACGAACATGGGCACGAAGGCGAACAGGATGTAGGCCAGACCGCCGATCGTGGCGCCGCGGCTGGCCGTGCGGGCATCGCGCGCGGACATCACGCGCTGGTAGATGTCCTGCTGCGGGATGCTGCCCAGCATCATCGTCACCCCCGCACCGATGAAGAAGACGACGTCCTTGAGGGTCGGCGGGGGCAGGAAGCGGAACAGGTCCTGGCTCGTCGCCATGGCGACGACCTTGTCGCTGCCGCCGGCCAGGTCGGCCGCGAAGACGGCGATCAGGCTCATGCCCACGACCAGCACGATCATCTGGATGAAGTCGGTCCACGCCACCGCGAGAAAACCGCCGATCACGACGTAGATCAACACCGCCAGCGTGCCCACGATCATGCCCATGGTCTCGGACATCGCGCCGTCGGTGAGGACCGAGAACACCAGCCCGAGCGCAGTGATCTGCGCCGCCACCCAGCCCAGGTAGCTGAGGATGATCGCCACCGAGCAGAAGACCTCGATGCCCCGGCCGTAGCGGTGGCGGTAGTAGTCGCCGATGGTCAGCAGGTTGAGCTTGTACAGCCGCGCCGCGAAGAAGACCCCCACCAGCACCAGGCAGGTGCCCGCACCGAAGGGGTCCTCGACGATGTCGTGCAGGCCGCCCTGGATGAAGCGCGCGGGCACGCCCATCACCGTCTCGGCACCGAACCAGGTCGCAAAGGTCGTCGTCACCACCATCACCAGCGGCAGGCTGCGGCCGGCGATCGCGAAATCGGTCGTGTTCTTGATGCGCGTGCCGGCCCAGACGCCCAGGGCCAGCGTACCCAGCAGGTAGAGGATGACGAGGGTGATCAGCACGGCGTGGGACTCCGCTTGATGGAATCGGGGCGGGCGCGATTATCCGCAGGATGACGCGGGGCAAGCTCCACGCGGCCCCGGGATTCAGGGGTGCCAGTGCAGCAGCAGTTGCGTCACCACCACGCCGGCGAGGAAGCCCAGGGCCCCGAACACCAGCGCCTGCAGCAGCCGGTGGTTGCGCCGCTGCTGCTGCAGCACGGCGCGCAGCAGCAGGTGCTCGCCGCCGGCGCCCGCACCCTGCAGCCGCTGGTGCAGCAGGCGCGGCAGCTCCGGCAGCAGGTGCGCATAGTGCGGCGCCTGCTTCTCCAGCCGCTGCAGCAGCCCGCGCCAGCCGACCTGCTCGTCCATCCAGCGCTCCAGGAAGGGCTTGGCCGTGGTCCACAGGTCCAGGTCGGGGTCCAGTTCGCGCCCGAGGCCCTCTATGTTGAGCAGCGTCTTCTGCAACAGCACGAGCTGGGGCTGGATGTGCACGTTGAAGCGGCGCGAGGTCTGGAACAGGCGCAGCAGCACCTGCCCGAGCGAGATGTCCTTCAGCGGCCGGTCGAAATGCGGCTCGCAGACCGCGCGGATCGCGCCCTCGAGCGCGTCGATGCGGGTGGACGGCGGCACCCAGCCGCTCTCGACGTGCAGCTCGGCCACGCGCTTGTAGTCGCGGCGGAAGAAGGCGATGAAGTTCTGCGCCAGGTAGTCCTTGTCGACCTCGGTCAGCGTGCCGATGATGCCGAAGTCCAGCGCGATGTAGCGCCCGAAGGTCGCCGGCTCCAGGCTGACCTGGATGTTGCCCGGGTGCATGTCGGCGTGGAAGAAGCCGTCGCGGAAGACCTGCGTGAAGAAGATCGTCACGCCGTCACGCGCCAGCTTCTTGAAGTCCACGCCCGCATCGCGCAGCCGCTGCGCCTGGTTGATCGGCACGCCGCTCATGCGCTGCATCACCAGCACCGTGGGCGTGCACAGGTCCCACACCATCTCGGGCACCAGTACCAGGTTCAGGCCCTGCATGTTGCGCCGCAGCTGCGCCGCATTGGCGGCCTCGCGCACCAGGTCGAGCTCATCGTGCAGGTAGGCATCGAACTCGGCCACGACCTCGCGCGGGCGCAGCCGCTTGCCATCGGCCGAGAGCCTCTCGACCCAGCGCGCCAGGCGGTGCAGCAGCGCCAGGTCGTCTTCGATCACCGCCAGCATGCCCGGGCGCAGCACCTTCACCGCCACCTCGCGCCCGTCCTGCAGCAGCGCAAAATGCACTTGCGCGATGGAGGCGCTGGCCACCGGCTCGTCCTCGAAGCGGGAGAAGACCGCATCGACCGGCCGGCCGAAGGCCTTCTCCACCAGCGCCCGGGCCGTGGCCGCCGGGAACGGCGGCACGCGGTCCTGCAGCCGGGCCAGCTCGTCCGAGACGTCCGGCGGCAGCAGGTCGCGCCGGGTCGAGAGCACCTGCCCGAACTTGACGAAGATGGGTCCCAGTCGCTCCAATGCCAGCCGCAGCCGCACCCCGCGCGGCTCGTGCAGGCGGCGGCCGACGGTGAGCAGGCGCACCAGCAGGCGCACCGAGCGCTGGCGGAAGGGCGAGAGCGCGAGCTCGTCGAGCCCGTAGCGCAGGACGATGAAGACGATGAAGCCCAGGCGCAGGAACTGCCGCATCACGCGCCCGGGCGGCCCGGCCAGCGCTCACGCCAGGAACCCAGCCCCTGCCGGGCGGCCGCGACCGCCTGCGCCAGCGCCGAGCCCGCGCGCACCAGCGCTGCAGCCAGCGGCAAGGGCAGCACGCGCTCCAGATCGGCAGCCAGATCCCAGCGCAGGTTCTGCATCAGCCAGTCGACCTCGGACGCAAACGCCGCGTCTCCGGTGATCTCGACCTCGGGTCTTTGTCCGCCCGCCAGGTCCAGCGCCAGGCGCAGCGGGTTGGCTGCGTTCACGCGCAGGGACAGCTCGGCATGCCCCGGCACGTCCGCGCCGCACCACTCGAGCAGTCCGGCCGGCGTGATGCGCCAGGCCAGCGGCAACAGGGGCGGCAGCAGCGTCGGCCAGCCGCTGGCCTCGATCTGCAGCGTCTTGCCGGCGTGCGGCAGCAGGCGCTGCATGGCCACGCTCTCGCTGCCGAGCACGTGATTGAGCAGCAGGGTCACGCGCTCCATCACAGGGGGCGCCAGCATCCGGTGCAGGTCATGCAGCATCACACGATTGTAGGCAGCCGTACAGCGCGGGACGCCCGCGGCCGGGCCAGAATCGCGAGCTTCGCGGACCCGGTCCAACCAAGTCCAACCCGGCCCTGACCCGGCCCTGACCCCGTCCGGAGCAGGTCCGGAGCAGATCCCCTCTGGCCCGTCGGCATGTCCACCATCCTGCTCACCGGCGCGGCCGGCTACATCGGCTCGCACACCTGGCTGGCCTTGCACGCGGCCGGGTTCGATGTCGTCGGCGTCGACGACTTCCGCAACAGTTCACCGCGCGTGCTCGAGCGCCTGCACGAACTGGCCCCGCGCAAGGTCATCTTCGAGCAGGCCGACGTCTGCAACCCCGCGGCGTTGCGGGCGCTCTTTGCACGCCAGCGAATCGACGCCGTCGTGCACTTCGCGGCGCTCAAGGCGGTCGGCGAATCGACGCAGGAGCCGCTGGGCTACTACGGCAACAACATCGGCGCACTCGTCACCACCTGCCAGGTGATGCGCGAACACGGCGTGCGCCGCTTCGTCTTCAGCTCCAGCGCCACGGTCTACGGCGATCCACAGCGCCTGCCGATCACCGAGGATGCACCGCTGTCGGCCACCAACCCCTACGGCCAGACCAAGCTGATCGGCGAGACGCTGCTGCGCGACCTCGGCGCTGCCGATGCACACTGGCAGACCGCCTGCCTGCGCTACTTCAATCCGGTGGGGGCACACGAGAGCGGTCGCATAGGCGAGGATCCGCGCGGCACACCCAACAACCTGATGCCCTACGTGGCCCAGGTGGCCAGCGGGCGGCGCACCGAGCTCGCGGTCTTCGGCAGCGACTATCCGACCCCCGACGGGACCGGCGTGCGCGACTACATCCACGTGGGCGACCTCGCCGCCGGCCACGTCGCGGCACTGCGCCGGCTGTTCGATGCGCCGGGGTCGCTGACGGTGAACCTGGGCACCGGGCAGGGCCACAGCGTGCTCGAGGTCGTACGGGCCTACGCGCAGGCCAGCGGCCGCCCCGTGCCCTACCGCATCGTGCCGCGCCGGCCCGGTGACGTGGCCGCCTGCTATGCCGACCCCTCGCTGGCCGCACGGCTGCTTGGCTGGCGGGCCGAACACGATCTCGCCCGCATGTGCGCCGACAGCTGGCGCTGGCAATCGATGAACCCCCAAGGCTTCGACACCCCCGCATGAATCCACCGAAGATCCCCGTGCTGCCCGTCGTGATGGCGGGAGGATCCGGCACACGCCTGTGGCCGCTGTCGCGCGCGGGCTACCCCAAGCAGTTCCTGGTCCTCGAAGGCACGCGCAGCCTCTTCCAGCAGGCCGTGGCCCGCCTGCAGGACCTGGCCAGCGACACGCTGGCGCTGCAGCAGCCGCTCGTCGTCGGCAACGAGGAGCACCGCTTCCTCGTCCTGGACCAACTGCGTGCGATCGGCGTCGAGCCCGCGGCCGTGCTGCTCGAACCCACCGGCCGCAACACGGCACCGGCGCTGACCCTGGCGGCGCTGCAGGCGCAGGAGGGGGGCGCCGATCCGGTGCTGGTGGTCACCCCGGCCGACCAGACCATCACCCGCCCGCAGGCCTTCACGCAGGCCATGCAGCGCGCCGTGCGTGTAGCTGCGCAAGGCAGCAGCCCCGGCGCCATCGCCATCCTGGGCGTCGTGCCCGAGCGGCCCGAGACCGGTTACGGCTACATCCAGAGCAAGCCCGCCACCGACGGCGGCGAGGCCATGGTCGCGCGCTTCGTCGAGAAGCCCGACCTCGAGACCGCACGGCGCTATGTCGCCGCGGGCGATCACGCCTGGAACGCAGGCATGTTCGTGCTGCGCGCCTCGACCTGGCTGGCTGCCCTCGAGCGCTTTCGACCCGACATCGCCGCCGCCTGCCGCGCGGCCCATGCGGCACGCAGCACCGACGCGGCCTTCGTGCGCCCGGACCCCGCCGCCTTCGAAGCCGTGCCCGCCGAGTCGATCGACTACGCGGTGATGGAGCATTGCCCGGGCAGCGGGATCGACATCCGCGTCGTCCCGCTGGACGCCGGCTGGAACGATCTCGGCGCCTGGGAGGCCGTGTGGCAGGTCGCCGCGCACGATGCACAGGGCAACGCCAGCCGCGGCGACGCCATCGTCACCGACAGCCACAACACCCTGGT
>JADZCL010000418.1 GCA_020851615.1 Rubrivivax sp. | reverse complement strand
TCGGCCTCGATCCGATACCCCATCGCCCGGTAGCCGCGCTGGCGCTTGTCCCACATCCGCAGCAAGGCCGGATGGCCGGTGTCCACGAAGTCGATGATCCGCACGTCGGTCTTGCTGGCGTGTTCCCGGTGCAGACGCCCAGCGTACTGCTGCAGCGTGCCCTTCCAGGACACCGGCATGGCGAGCACCAGCGTATCCAGCGGCGGGTGGTCGAAGCCCTTGCCCACCAGCTTGCCCGTCGACAGGAGCACACGCGGCGCGTCGGGCGGCAGAGCATCGAGGTCTGCCACCAACGCTGCACGCTGCTTTCTCGACATCCGGCCATGCAGAACGAAGGGCGACGGCTCCAGGCCGCCGAGGGCCGCATCGATGGCGTCGAGGTGTTCCGTGCGCTCGGTCAGGACCAGCACCTTGCGGCCCTGCGCGAAGGCATCGCGCACCTCGGCGGCGATGGCCTCGGTCCTGGCCTGATCGTTGGCGAGATATCGGAACACGTCCTGGATGCCGGCATCCTGCGGCAGATCGATGCGAGCGTGGCAGGCGCGCGGCACGACCTCCAGATCGTGCGGCGCTCCGGCCGGAGTGGCCGCCGTGTGGCGGATCGGCCCGCACTGCATGAAGATGATCGGCTGCTGCCCGTCGCGTCGGATCGGGGTCGCCGTCAGGCCCAGCACGTGCTTCGCCTTGGTCCGCTTGAGGATCGCGTCGAAGGAGACGGCGCCGACGTGGTGGCACTCGTCGACGATCACGTGGCCGTAGTCCTCGACCAGCGGGTTTACCTCGCCCTGGCGGGACAAGGACTGCATCACAGCGATGTCGATCCTGCCGGTGGGCTTGGCCTTGCCGCCGCCAATGGTGCCGACCACACCCTTGCCGACGCCCAGAAACGCCTGAAGCCGCTCCTGCCACTGCTTGAGCAGTTCCGTGCGATGCACCAGCACCAGGGTGTTGACACCCCGGCGCGCGATCATCGCCGCCGCCGTCACGGTCTTGCCGAAGGCGGTCGGTGCACACAGCACCCCGGCATCAAAGGGCAGCATCGCGGCGATGGCAGCCTCCTGGTCGGGACGCAGACTGCCGACGAACGACACGTCCAGCGGCTGGCCGCCAACGCGTTCGTCCCGCAGGTCGCAGGCGATGCCGTTCTCGCGCACCAGCGACAGGGCAGCATCCAGGCACCCTCGGGGCAACGCGATGTGCTGCGGGTAGTTCTCGGCGCAGCCGATGACACGCGGCTTGTCCCACACCGACATCCGCATCGCCTGCGCCTTGTAGAACTCGGGGTTCTGGAACGCTGCCCGCCGGATCAGGCGGTTGGCCAGCGCCTGCGGCAGTTGGGCCTTCTCGAAATAGATCAAGTTGGCCAGCGTCACGCTCAGTGTCTTCGGCATAGGCCCGGGCAGCTTCTTGGTCGAAGTGCTCTCGCGCTTCCACGGCGTTGCCAGGTCTTCGTCGTCGATGAAGGTGACGTCCAGCGGATGGACGCCACCCGTCGCCCGCAGGATGGTCGGCTCGATGTCGTGCGCGGCCATCGGCTGAATGGAGGCCAGGAATGCCCATTGGTCCGGGTAGGGGCGCAGATCAGTGTCGACGAAGACGCTGAATCCCTGCTCTCTGGGCCCCTTCTGCAAAGGCAAGGCAATCAGGTTGCCGAACCCACCTTTGGGCATCGTGTCCTGGTTCGGGAACAGCCGGTCGTAGGACGTGAGCCGGAGCTGCCGCGTGCGCACGCAGGTGTGGCTGATGATGGCCGTGCCCAGGCGGCGGGCATCACGTGCTGACACCCGACCGGCGAAGAACACCCAGGCATGGGCGCCCTGACCGGAGCGCGAAATCTCCAGCGCTGCCGGCACGCCCAGCTCCGCGCACGACTGCATGAACGTCCGCGCATCGTCACGCCATTCGGCCTCGTCGAAGTCGACGGCCAGGAAGTAGCAGCTGTCGTCCTCCATCAGCGGATACACCCCGACCGTGTGATCGCCGGCCAGGTGCTTGTAGATCACGGCGTCCGACAGCGGGATGAGCAGGCGATTGGCGCAGTCGCCGCACTTGATGCGCTGCTTCTCGCACACGCCGGCGCGCCACTCATTCGCACAGGCTGGCGCGTAGCCCGACTTGCCGGTGGTCTTGCCTTCCCATCGAACGGGGAACACGTCGGTGCGGCCGCGGAACAGACGTCGGAAGAGCGCGACCTTCTCGTCCGTGGACAGTCTCGATGACTCGACGGGCGGTGGGCACGGCTGCGGCTTGGCACGCCATTCGATGCCGTGCGATTCGAGCAGTGCGATCAGCCGGCTGTTCTCCGCGCGCAGCGCGCCCAATTCATCGCGATTCGCCATTGAATCGGTGCTCGGCCAGCAGGTCGTCCATGTCGTCACCGACACCGTAGCCCAGGTTGTGGCCGAGGCGCCGTACGGCATCCAGGCGGCCCAGCAATAGCGGCCTGTACTCCACGGGTAAGGCATCGATGGCTTTCAACGCCTGCGCGAACATGCGCACCAGGGCGTCGAAGTAGCCTTCGTCCTGCAGCCCGACATCGTTGCTGAAGCCGGCCGCGCGTTCGCAGAAGAACACCATCAGCTCGGCCAAGCCTTCTGGTTGGCCGATGGCTTTCTTGTAGTCGGCGATGGCCTTCTTCGCCTTGGCGACCGAGGTGTCCTGGTTCTTGAACACGTCGGGCCACAGCCAGCGGTCGATGGTGGTCTTGTAGGGCTTCAGCACATCGTCGCCGAGCCCGAATCGGGCGTGTAGGAAGGCCTGGTTGTCCTTGCTGGCAGCGTAAAGATCTTGCACCAGGCCGATGAGGCCAGCGCGGTCGAAATCGGCGAGCCTGGCCTTGACCTCGGACCAGCTGGGCTTGCTGCGGACGGTCATCGTCAGGTTCCCAGCCCGCCTTGGGTAGGCTGCGCGAACACCCGGTTCAGCAACTCGTCGGTCGATGAGCCGCCGTACCGGTCCGCCAGCACGGTGCGCAGCTTCAGCAGACGCGCATTGGCCGTGTCCACCAAGGAGCCGAAGGTTGCTGCCCTGATGCGCCCGTACGCCGGGTTGCCGAGCTGCTTGTCACGCTCGACACCCGCGGCGATCTTCTGTCCGACCACCCACGCGCAGATGAACGGGGTGCCTGACAGCGCGCCGGGGGCGGCGATACCCTGCACGTAGCCATCGGCCTGATTGATCTCCTTGCGCGTGAGCTCGAACCCGCCCTTCTTGAGCTCGATGACCAGCACATGCTGCATCCGCGTGAGGGTGGTATCGACCGGGTCGAAAGACTCGATGCCCGTCATCTGCCAAGTCGTCTTCTCGGGCAGCACAACGATGTCCGGGCGGTGCCTCTCGTTGATGAACTGCGCCTCGGCGCTCTGATTTATCGACCAGCCGCGCATCGGCTAGCCACAGGTCAACTGGAGAAAAGAGAGGCTGGGCGGGTCGGAAGGGCGGGGAATGGCACCCGTCGGCCAGCGGCAAGGCACCGCATCAAGCCGCGAACCCGCGCCAGTACTGGCGATCCGGGCAAGAAAAAGCCAGGCCGTCATCGATATGAGGGCCTGGCTTCCAAAACGGTGGTGGAGAGGAGGAGGATCGAACTCCCGACCTTCGCATTGCGAACGCGACGCTCTCCCAGCTGAGCTACCCCCCCACAGAGCCCCGCATCTTAGCAGTTTTGCAAGGTTCACATGGACGCGTGCGGCGCCCCCGGAGCTTGCGTCTAGCATTGCGCGTTGCCGCAACGCCGAAGGACTCAACTGATGCGCCGCCTGAATGACCTTGCGTGGCTTGACGCGCAGTACAACCCGCGCGCGACCGTGCCCGACTTTGCGCAGCAGTTGCAGAAGTGGGCTGCGGCGTCGGCGCACACGCGCGCGCATGCACCCTGTGTGCTCGACTTGCCCTATGGCGATGGGGCCGACGAGACGCTGGATGTCTTTCCGGCTGCGGTGGCGCAGGCGCCGGTGTTCGTGTTCCTGCATGGGGGCTACTGGCGGGCGCTGGACAAGTCGGACGTGTCCTTCGTTGCGCCGGCGCTCACGGCGGCGGGGGCGTTGGTGGTGGTGCCCGGCTACTCGCTGGCGCCGGCTGTGACTGTCGAGCACATCGTGCTGCAGATGGTGCGTGCGCTCGAATGGACCTGGCGGCATGCGGCGGCGCATGGCGGCGATCCCTCGCGCATCGTGGTGGGCGGCCACTCGGTGGGGGGGCACATGGCCGCGATGCTGCTGAGTGCACGCTGGAAGCAGGTCGCCGAGGACTTGCCGGCCCAGGTGGTGCAGGGGGCGCTGTCGATCTCGGGGCTGTATGACCTCGAGCCCTTGCGGCTGGCCCCGTTTGCGCAGGAGCTGGCGTTGACGCCGGCCTCGGTGCGGCGGCTGAGTCCGGCCTTCTTCCCGCGGCCCAAGGGCAGGCTGATGGCGCTGGTGGGCGCGCAGGAGAGCGAGGAATTTCGGCGGCAGAACCAGCTCATCCGCGACGTCTGGGGCCCGACTGCGGTGCCGGTGTGCGAGACGGTGGCGCACGCCGACCACTTCACGATCCTGCGTGACCTGGCCGATCCGGCAGCGCGCGTGCATGCGTGCGCACGGCAGTTGCTGGGCCTGGCGTGAGCCGTTCCCAGGCCTGCGAACACCGCCGCATTGAGTCGGTCAATGACCGGCATAGGCGCTTTGTATTGACCTGGCGGTCGGGTCTGCGCTAGGTTCGTGACCGGTCGCGGACGACCTCCCACCGTGACAGGGCGCCCGCCGCGTTCGACGACCGATCCACACCCGCATCACGATCAGGAGAATGTCATGCAACTCAAGGGTTCCAGGACCGAGCAGAACCTCAAGGACGCCTTCTCGGGTGAGTCACAGGCCAACCGCCGCTACCTGTACTTCGCGAACAAGGCCGACGTCGAGGGCCAGAACGACGTCGCGGCCTTGTTCCGCTCCACGGCCGAGGGCGAGACCGGCCATGCGCACGGCCACCTCGAATTCCTCGAGCATGGGTCGGGCGATCCTGCCACCGGGCTGCCCATCGGCGACACGCGTGACAACCTGAAGGCTGCCGTGGCCGGCGAGACGCACGAGTACACCGACATGTACCCGGGCATGGCCAAGGCCGCGCGTGAGGAAGGCTTCGACGAGATCGCCGACTGGTTCGAGACGCTGGCCAAGGCCGAGCGCTCGCATGCCAATCGCTACCAGAAGGCCTTGGACGCGCTGGTGGACTGAACAACCCTCTGCAATGCGCAGGGGGCAAGGGGCTGCGCGCCCCTTGTTCGTTTTGCCAGTCACACTCGAAGGCGTGTCACCCATGCGCGAAGGCAACCTCGAAGCACCGACCCGGCACCCGATCGCCTGGAAGGACCCGGCCTTCCAGGACGAGGCCCAGGCGCTGGCCGAGATGGAGCGGGTGTTCGACATCTGCCACGGCTGCCGCCGCTGCGTGAGCCTGTGCCAGAGCTTTCCCAATCTCTTCGACCTCGTCGATGCCACGGCCGATGGCGAGGTGCACGCAGTGGCCAAGGCGGATTACTGGAAGGTCGTCGAGCAGTGCTACCTCTGCGACCTGTGCTACATGACCAAGTGCCCGTACACACCGCCGCACCCGTGGAACGTCGACTTCCCGCACCTGATGCTGCGCGGCAAGGCGATCCGCCACCGCCAGGGCCGGGTGAAGAAGAGCGAGCAGCTGCTGGCATCGACCGACCTGCACGGCCGCTTCGCGGGCATCCCGGTGGTCGTCGAGGTCGTGAACGCGCTCAATTCGACGCGCACGATGCGCAAGCTGATGGACAGCCAGCTTGGCGTCCACCCCGATGCGTGGATGCCCGGGCTGGCGACCCAGCGCTTTCGCTGGGGCAGGAACCTGGCCAACCCGGGCTTCGACGTGCGCAACGGCGAGCGCACACCCGGCAAGGTCGCGATCTACTCGACCTGCTACATCAACTACAACGAGCCGGGCATCGGCAACGACCTCATCAAGCTGCTCGAACACAACGAGATCCCGTGGGAGATCGTCGAGCGGGAGCGCTGCTGCGGCATGCCCAAGTTCGAACTCGGCGACCTCGAAAGCGTCGAGCGCGCCAAGGAGGCCAACATCCCGGTGCTGGCACGGTACGCGGGCGCGGGCTTCGCCATCCTCACCCCCGTGCCCAGCTGCACGCTGATGTTCAAGCAGGAACTGCCGCTGCTGTTCCCGCACGACGGCGATGTGCAGCTCGTGCGCGATGCGATGTGGGACCCGTTCGAGTATCTCGTGGCCCGCCATCGCGACGGCCTGCTCAAGACCGACTTCAAGCGGGCGCTGGGCAAGGTCAGCCTGCACATCCCCTGCCATGGCCGCGTGCAGAACGTGGGCAAGAAGAGCAAGGAGATGCTGGACCTCGTGGGCCAGCACGTCGAGTTGAAGCTCAACACGGTCGAGCGCTGCTCCGGCCATGCGGGGACCTACGGCGTGAAGACGCCCACGCACCCGGTGGCGATGAAGATCGGGCGACCCGTCTTCCGCAGCATGGCCAAGGACGAGCCCGATTTCATCGGCAGCGACTGCCCGCTGGCGGGCCACCACATCGCGCAAGGCATGCAGGAGGCCGGCACGCCGGCCAAGGCGGTGCAGCACCCGCTCACGCTGGTGCGCATGGCCTATGGCATCGAATGAGGCAGAAGTCGACGATGGCCATCACGCCCGCGAGCCTCCTGACGCTGGAGGCGTATTCGAAGATCCGCAAGAGCAGCCGTGCACAGGCGATTGCGCACCGCCGCCTGCGCAGCGTGCGCCTGGGCGAGAACATGACGCTGCAGTTCGAGGACGAGCAGACCATCCGCCGCCAGATCCAGGAGATGCTGCACATCGAGAAGATCTTCGACGAGGCAGGCATCCAGGCTGAGATCGATGCCTACGCGCCCCTGGTGCCCGACGGCGGCAACTGGAAGGCGACGCTCCTGATCGAGTACGACGATCCGCACGAGCGCCGGCGCGAGCTCGCGCGGCTGATCGGTGTCGAGGACCGGCTCTTCGTCGAAGTCGAAGGCCACGGTCGCGCCTACGCGATTGCCGATGAGGATCTCGAGCGCGAGAACGACGAGAAGACGAGCTCGGTGCACTTCGTGCGGTTCGAGTTCGATCGCTTGCAGAGGGCGGCGATCCGCGCGGGTGCCGGCGTGAAGCTCGGTTGCGACCACACCCACTACCCGGCGCATGTCGCCGTGGCCGGGGCCACGCTGGCGAGTCTGGCGGGCGATCTCGCGCCCGATCTCGCGCCCTGACACGCCTGGCCTGCGTGCCGGCTTGGCCGCTGCGAGTCAGGCCGCGGATGCAGCGCGCGCAGCCAGGCCGCGCGTGACCAGCCAGGCGTGGCCGCTGTAGACGACCAGCGCGGCCCAGATCAGCGCAAAGCCCAGCAGCCGCGCGGGCTGCAGCGGTTCATGGAAGACGGTGATGCCCAGCAGGAACTGCACCGTCGGCGAGATGTACTGCAGCAGGCCGACGGTGGCCAGCGGCAGCCGCCGTGCGGCGGCTGCGAACAAGAGCAGCGGCAGCGCCGTCAGCGGACCGGCGATGAGCAGCAGCGCGTTCAGCGTCCAGTCGCCGCGCGCCATGGCGCCCCCGGGCTGCAGCGTGAACCAGACCAGCAGCGGCAGCACCAGGGGCGCAAGCACGAGGGTCTCGAGCGTCAGGCCCTCGAGTGCGCCCAGTGGCGCCGTCTTGCGCAGCAGGCCGTAGAGCCCGAAGCTCACCGCCAGCACCAGCGCCACCCAGGGCAGGCGACCGGCATCCACCGTCAGCCACAGCACGCCGGCTGCCGCCAGGGCCACCGCCAGCCACTGCGCCGGCTGCAGCCGCTCGCGCAGGACCAGCACCCCCAGCAGCACGCTCACCAGCGGGTTGATGAAGTAGCCCAGGCTTGCGTCCAGCACGTGGCCGATGGCGATGGCGTAGACGTAGACCAGCCAGTTGATGCTCAGCAGCAGCGCGCTGGCGACGAACACAAGCCACTGGCGTGGCTGGCGGCGCAACTGCAGCAGCCAGCCCCAGCGGCGCAGCAGCGTCAGTACGACGAGCAGGAAGATGAGCGACCAGACCGAGCGATGCACCACCACCTCCAGCGGCGGGACACTGGCCAGTTCACGCAGGTACAGCGGAAACAAGCCCCACAGGCCGAAAGCGACCAGGGCATACAACAAACCGGGATTCATGGCTGGTGCCGATTCTCCGCGGCTTGGCCAATCCGTGCTGCCGGGGGTTCTGGATGCCCGGCCCGATCCCGCCTGCGTACGCTGCTACTTGGCGTAGCCCCAGGCCTTGAGGCGCCCCTGTGCGTAGCCTGCCGCGTCGCCCTTGGCGCCGGTCTGCAGGAAAGCGGCGTACTCGCGCGCGGCATCGGGTTGGCGCCCCATGCCTTCCAGTGCAACACCCTTGAGGAAGCGGGTGCCCGGGTCGCCGGGCAGAAGGCGGTCGTAGGCCAGCAACTCGTCGTAGGCGCCACCGGGGTCGCGCAGGCCCAGCTTGAGCGAGGCGGCCAGCTTGGCCGCCTGCGCTTCCTGCGGGTAGACCGCACGTGCGGTCTCGACGTAGCGGCGTGCTTCCTGCAGCCGGCTCTGCGCGGTCAGGCACTGGGCCATGCGCAGGTTGACCGGATAGTCGCGCGGTGTGGCACGCAATGCGGTCTCCAGACGCTCCTGCGCTTCGGGGAAGGCCTTCCTGGACATCGCCGTCTCACCGGCCTGGCAGGCATCGATCGTCGGCTTGAGGCGCCGCAGCGATGCCGTGCGGTCCATGAACCGCTCGCGCTGGGCCGGTGCGCTGGCGCTGGCGGCGTACAAGGTCTCGGCCTGGCGGCGCGCGGTGTCGCGCCGTTCGTTGCTCATCGGATGCGAGGCGAACATCGTCTCCAGCACGCCGGGCCGTGACTTCTGCTGGTCGACCAGCAACTGGTGCAACCGCGTCATGCCGGCGGCCGGATAGCCGGCCTTGACCATGTAGCTCTGGCCCAGCGCATCGGCCTCGCGCTCGTTGTCGCGCGAGTAGTTGGCCAGCAGGGC
>JADZCL010000417.1 GCA_020851615.1 Rubrivivax sp. | reverse complement strand
GCCCAGCAGGTCAAGCAGGTGCAGGAGCTTGCCACGCGCCTGGTGCAGGGCCTGCGCGACGCGCCCGTGGCCGGGGGGGTGGCGGCGCTGGTGCAGGAGTTCTCGCTCTCCAGCCAGGAGGGCGTGGCCCTGATGTGCCTGGCCGAAGCGCTGCTGCGCATTCCCGACCGCGCGACGCGAGATGCGCTGATCCGCGACAAGATCAGCAAGGGCGATTGGCGTGCGCATGTCGGTCGGTCGCCGTCGATGTTCGTCAATGCGGCTGCCTGGGGGCTGGTGCTGACGGGCAAGCTCACCGCCACCAGCAGCGAGAAGAGCCTGTCGGCGGCGCTGACGCGGGTGATCGGCAAGGGCGGCGAGCCGCTGATCCGCCAGGGCGTGCACGGTGCGATGAAGCTGATGGGCGAGCAGTTCGTCACCGGTCAGCACATCGCCGAGGCGCTGGCCAACAGCCGCGGCTTCGAGAAGCAGGGCTTTCGCTACAGCTACGACATGCTGGGTGAAGCCGCCGCCACCGACGCCGACGCACAGCGCTACCTGCAGGCCTATGAACAGGCGATCCACGCCATCGGTGCCGCCTCGGCCGGCCGCGGCATCTTCGAGGGCCCGGGCATCTCCATCAAGCTGTCGGCGCTGCACCCACGCTACAGCCGCGCCCAGTACGAACGCGTGATCGGCGAACTGCTGCCGCGCGTGCTGCACCTGGCGGAGCTGGCCAGGCAGTACGACATCGGGATGAACATCGATGCCGAGGAGGCGGACAGGCTGGAGCTATCGCTCGACCTGCTCGAGGCCCTGTGCGCGGCGCCGTCGCTGCGGGGCTGGAGTGGCATCGGCTTCGTCGTGCAGGCCTACCAGAAGCGCTGTCCGCAGGTCATCGACTACCTGGTCGATCTGGCGCGCCGCAGCCGCCGCCGGCTGATGGTGCGCCTGGTCAAGGGTGCGTACTGGGACAGCGAGATCAAGCGGGCGCAGCTGGACGGGCAGGTCGGCTACCCGGTGTACACGCGCAAGGTCTACACCGACCTCAGCTACCTGGCGTGCGCGCGCAAGCTGCTCGAGGCGCCCGACGCGGTGTACCCGCAGTTCGCCACCCACAACGCGCAGACGCTGGCCAGCATCTACCACCTGGCGCAGGCCATGGCGGGCAGCTACTACAGCGGCCAGTACGAATTCCAGTGCCTGCACGGCATGGGCGAGCCGCTGTACGCGCAGGTCACGGGGCCAACGGCCGAGGGCAAGCTGGCGCGACCCTGCCGCATCTACGCGCCGGTGGGCAGCCACGAGACGCTGCTGGCCTACCTCGTGCGCCGCCTGCTCGAGAACGGCGCCAACACGTCGTTCGTCAACCGCATCGGTGACGCCAGCGTGCCGCTTGCCGAGCTCGTGGCCGACCCGGTCGATGAAGCCCTCGAGATCGCCCGTCGCGAAGGTCGCATGGGCGCATCACACCCGCGCATCGGGCTGCCGGTGGCGCTGTTTGCGGGCCTGGGCCGTGAGGCCCGCACCAATTCGCAGGGCCTGAACCTGGCGCACGAGCAGCAGCTGGCGTCGCTGTCGGCGGCTCTGCTGCAGAGCACGCGCCAGACGCATCTGGCCGCATCCACCGGGACCGAGCTGCCGGCCGATCCGGCGCGTGCTGACGGCTGGCAGGCGCTGCGCAACCCGGCCGAGCACGCCGACGTCGTCGGCTGGGTGCGTGAGGCCACGCTCGACGAGGCCCAGGCCGCGGTGGCGCGTGCGGCGCAGGCCGCGCCGATCTGGGCCGGAACCCCAGCCACCGCACGTGCCGACGTGCTGGCCCGGGCGGCCGACTTGCTCGAACAGCGCAGCCAGCCCTTGATGGGGCTGATCGTGCGCGAGGCCGGCAAGACGCTTCCCAACGCGGTGACGGAGATCCGTGAGGCCGTGGACTTCCTGCGCTACTACGGCGCCCAGGTCGCGGCGCAGTTCGACAACGCCTGGCATCGGCCACTGGGCGTGGTGCTGGCCATCAGCCCCTGGAACTTCCCGCTGGCGATCTTCTGTGGCCAGGTGGCTGCCGCGCTGGCCGCGGGCAATGCCGTCCTTGCCAAGCCGGCCGAGCAGACGCCGCTGACGGCTGCGGCGATGGTCGCCATCCTCCATGAAGCCGGCGTGCCGCGCGAGGCGCTGCAACTGGTGCCGGGCCCGGGCGAGCGTGTCGGTGCGGCATTGGTGGCGCAGCCTCTGGTGGCCGGCGTGCTCTTCACCGGCTCGACCGAAGTCGCGCGCAGCATCGCGCGCCAGCTGGCGCTGCGCCTGTCGCCCAGTGCACAGCCCATTGCGCTGATCGCCGAGACCGGTGGCCAGAACGCCATGGTCGTCGACTCCTCGGCGCTGGCCGAGCAGGTGGTGGCCGACGTGCTGGCGTCGGCCTTCGACTCGGCAGGGCAACGTTGCTCGGCACTGCGCCTGCTGTGCCTGCAGGAAGACATCGCCGAGCGAACGCTGGCCATGCTGAAGGAGGCCCTGGAGGAATGGACGCTGGGCAACCCCGATCGGCTCGGCACCGACATCGGTCCGGTGATCGATGACCAGGCGCGGGCGCAGATCGAGGCTCACATCGCGGGCATGGCGCAGGCCGGCCAGCGGGTGACGCGCGCGGGGCGCCGCGACGGCGCGCTCAACGGCCACTTCGTGGCGCCGGCAATCATCGAGATCGACAGCCCCGCCCGGCTGGGCCGGGAGGTGTTCGGGCCGGTGCTGCACGTGCTGCGCTACAGGCGCGACCAGCTCGATGCGGTGGTTGACGGCATCAACGCCACCGGCTACGGCCTCACCTTCGGGGTGCACAGCCGCATCGACGAGACCATCGACCACCTGACGCAACGCGTGCAGGCTGGCAACGTCTACGTCAACCGCAACGTCATCGGCGCCGTGGTCGGCGTGCAGCCCTTCGGCGGCATGGGGCTGTCGGGCACCGGCCCCAAGGCCGGTGGCCCGCTCTACCTGCATCGGCTGGTCCAGGGCCCGGTGAATGCCGCGCTGGCCCCTCTTCCTGCCGAGGTCCAGGAGGCGCACGGTGCACTGCAACAGCTGCGCCGGCTGCGCCAGCTCGCGCTGCCACTGACGGCCGACGCGCTTGCGCTGGCCCGAGCTGCGTGTGACGCGGCACTGGCTGCCAGCCGCCTTGGCGCAACCCAGTTGCTGTGCGGGCCCACCGGCGAAGCCAATCGCTACCGGCTGCTGCCGCGCGGCCCCGTTCTGGCTCTGCCATGCACGCCATTGGGGCTGATCGCGCAGGTGGCCGCTGCCCTGGCCAGCGCAAACCCTTGCCACGTGCTGCTGCCGCAGGGCGGCGCGGACGCGGCGGCCTGCGCCGCTGTCTGGCAGGCCATCGCCGAAGAGGGCCAGGGGCTGGCCGAGGGCGACACAAGCTGGCTGCAACGGGCCAGCGAGGCCGCGCTGACCGACCCGCAGTTGCCCGTGGCGGCGCTGCTGTTCGAGGGTGACGGCGACGCCCTGCTGGCCGTCAGCGCACGCATCGCTGAGCGCGAAGGCGCCATCGTGCGCATCGACAGCCGCCGCAGCGACGAGTTGCGTGCGGGGCGCGGCTACGAGCTGGCGGCACTCCACCACGAGCAGGCGATCAGCACCAACACTGCGGCCGCCGGGGGCAATGCCCAGTTGATGACCATGTCCTGATCGCTCAGCGCTCAGCGCCCGGGGCGCTGCCGGTCCACTGCCCCAGGCGGCAGCCAACCCTGCAGATGGCGTTCTGCCAATGCAGCGAGTGCATCGATCCACTCGGCATTGGCATTCAGGCAGGGGATGTAGCTGAACCGGCGGCCGCCTGCTGACATGAAGGCCTGGCGCACCTCCTGCGCGATCTCTTCCAGCGTTTCGAGGCAATCGCTGGCAAAGCCCGGGCAGATGATGTCGATGTCCCGCACGCCCTGGCTGGCCAGTGCACGCACGGCGGGCTCGGTGTAGGGCCCGATCCACCGGGCCTTGCCGAAGCGGCTCTGGAACGTCACGAGCACCCGTTCTTCGGGCAGCCCGAGACGCTCGCGCAACAGGCGCGCGGTCCTCAGGCATTGGTCTCGATACGGGTCGCCCAGGTTCACGCTGCGCTCGGGGATGCCGTGAAAGCTCAGCACCAGGCGCTCGCCGGCGGCGTGTTCGCGCCACTGGCGGTGCAGGCTCGCGGCCAGGGCGTCGATGTAGCCGGGGTCGTCGTGGTAGTCGGCGACGCTGCGCAATTCGGGGACGCGACGGGCTCTAAGTGCCCAGTGGTGCACGGCGTCGGCCACGCTGCCGGTCGTGGCCCCGGCGTACTGCGGGTAGAGCGGCAGCACCAGCACGCGCGTGCAGCCGGCGGCACGCAGTTCGTCGAGCACGTGTGCAATGGCGGGCTCGCCGTAGCGCATGGCATGGCGCACCGACACCGGCTGGCCGCGCGCGCTGAGCTGGCGCTGCAGCGCCAGCGCCTGTTGTGCCGTCCACAAGGCCAGCGGCGACCCATCGGGTGACCAGACCGAGCGGTACTTGGCAGCCGACTTCGCCGGCCGCACACGCAGGATGACGCCGTGCAGGATGGGCAGCCACAGCGCGCGCGGGATCTCGACCACGCGCGGGTCGGACAGGAATTCGGCCAGGTAGCGGCGCAGGGCCGCGGTGGTGGGTGCTGCCGGCGTGCCCAGGTTGACCAGCAGCACGGCAACCGCGGCGTGATCGCTGGGCCCTGCCGGAGCGGGCGCCAGCCCGCCCGCGTCAGCGTCGTGCAGCGGCGGCGGTGCCGGCTCGGCTCGAAAGCGCATCCACATGGAGCGGGCAGGGATCAGCGCAGCGTGCGCTGACCGGAAACGGTGTCGGCCGCATCCTGGGGCCGGGTGTCGCCGAAATGCACGACTTCGAAATTGACACAGGCTGCACCCGCGTCCACCGGCGAACTGCCCAGTCCCACCGTGCCGCTGCCGTGCAAGGTGCAACTGCCGCGGCGCAGGCTGACGATCTCGCCATCGGCAAAGCGCACGTAGGTGCCGTTGAAGCTCAGGTCGGTGAGCTGGAAGCTGCCGCCGTAGCAGTCGATGCGGGCGTGTGAGCGCGACACGCGGGAGTCGTCGACGCAGAAGGCCGCCTGCGGGCTGCGGCCCAGCACCACGGGCAGTTGCCGGCCGTCGAAGACGCGGCTGTGCGAGTTCCAGCTCAGGCGCAGGCCTTCGGGCTCGCCGGCAACGGGTACGTCACCGAACTGCGTGATCGCCGCGTCGCCGCCGCGCCGACGCCCCAGCACGTGCACCAGCACGGGCTCGGCGCGGCCGCGCAGGGTCAGGCGATCGAGGCTGCGAAAGCGGCCCTTCATCGCCGCACCGAGGGCGCGGAAGACGTCGTCGGTGATGAGCGTCTCGTTGTCGCCGGCATGGTCCAGCAGCCTGGCGGCGACGTTGACGGCATCACCGAAGCAGTCACCGCCCATCTCGACGACTTCGCCCCGCGCCATGCCGATCTGCAAGCGCAAGGCCCGCAACCCTGGTGAGGCGCCGCGCTCACGCCCCTTCTGCGCAATCCCGTCCAGCACCTCGTGCATGATGATGGACGCCAGCACCGCCGGGGCGGAATCGGCAAAGGCGGCCATCAGCCCGTCACCCAGCGTCTTGACGACGTGCCCGCCGTGCTCGCTCACCGGTCGTGCCAGGGCGCCAATGCAGTGCGTGACGACCGAGGTCGCCTCGGCGTTGCCCAGTGTCTCGAACAGCGCAGTGCTGCCGCGCAAGTCGGCAAAGAGAACGGTGCGGTCGGCAATCCGGGTCATGCAGACTCAAAGTGTACTGTCGTGAATTCCTCACGCCAGCGCGCTGCACAGCCTGTGTCGTGTCCTTGACGGCGGGCCGGCAGCGCGTGCAGCCCGATCAGAGGTTGTCGAGGTAGGTGCGCAACTTGTCCGACCGGCTCGGGTGCTTGAGCTTGCGGATGGCCTTGGCCTCGATCTGGCGGATGCGCTCGCGAGTCACATCGAACTGCTTGCCCACCTCTTCCAGCGTGTGGTCGGTGCTCATCTCGATGCCAAAGCGCATGCGCAGCACCTTGGCTTCGCGCGGGGTCAGCGAATCGAGGATGTCCTTCACCACGTCGCGCAGGCCGGCCTGCATCGCGGCGTCGACCGGGGCCACGTTGTTGGTGTCCTCGATGAAGTCGCCCAGGTGCGAGTCGTCGTCGTCGCCGATCGGCGTTTCCATGGAGATCGGCTCCTTGGCGATCTTCATGATCTTGCGGATCTTGTCCTCGGGGATCTCCATCTTCTCGGCCAGCGTCGGCGCGTCGGGCTCGAAGCCGAACTCCTGCAGGTGCTGGCGCGAGATGCGGT
>JADZCL010000416.1 GCA_020851615.1 Rubrivivax sp. | reverse complement strand
GCGGTGATGCTGCAACTGGGCCAGTTCGACTCGCAGATCATCGTCCAGAACGCCATCGGTGGCGCCGACAACTTCGTGCTGATGGCGGTGCCCTTCTTCATCCTGGCCGGTGAGCTGATGAACGCCGGCGGCCTCTCGCAGCGCATCGTCGACCTCGTGGGCGCCTTCGTCGGCCACCTGCGCGGGGGCCTGGGCTACGTGGCCATCGTCGCGGCCGTGCTGCTGGCCAGCCTGTCGGGCTCGGCGGTGGCCGATACCGCTGCCCTTGCCGCCATCCTGATGCCGATGATGCGCGCGGCCGGCTACAACCCCGAGCGCGCCTGCGGCCTCATCGCCGCGGGCGGGATCATCGCGCCGGTGATCCCGCCCTCGATCGGCTTCCTGCTCTTTGGCGTGGTTGCCAATGTCTCGATCACCAAGCTCTTCCTGGCCGGCATCGCGCCGGGCGTCTACATGGGCTTGTCGCTGGTCGTCGCCTGGTGGATTGTCTCGCGCCGCGAGCAGACGGCGGTGGCGCCCAGGCAGTCGCCGCGGCAACGCCTGGGCCACCTGGTGAGCGGGTTCTGGGCGCTGCTGATGCCGGTCATCATCGTCGGCGGCCTGCGCTTTGGCGTCTTCACGCCGACCGAGGCGGCGGTCGTCGCCGCGGCCTACGCGCTCTTCGTGGGCAGCGTCGTCTACCGCGAGCTGACCCTGCGTTCGACCTACCAGTGCCTGCTGGCCACTGCGCGCACGACGGCAGTGGTGCTCATCCTCGCTGCGCTGGCCATGGTCGCCTCCTACATGATCGCCGTCGCCGACATCCCCGGCCAGGTCGGGCAGTGGATGACGGCCTTCGCCGGCAACCGCATCCTGCTTGTGGCGGCCATGATGGCGGCGATCTTCTGTGCCGGCATGGTGCTGGACTTCATCCCCATCGTGCTCATCTTCACGCCGGTCTTCCTGCCCATCGCCATGCAGGCCGGCATCGACCCGATCTACCTGGGCGTGGTGTTCATCATGAACTGCTCGATCGGGATGATCACCCCGCCGGTGGGCGTGGTGCTCAACGTCGTCAGCTCGGTGGGCCGGATCAGCTTCGCGCAGGCCGCGCGCGGCGTGCTGCCCTTCCTGCTGGCCGAAGTGCTGGTGCTGGTGGCGCTCATCCTCTTTCCGCCCCTGGTGCAGGTGCCGGCTGCCTGGTGGCGTTGACGCGCGCGTGTGCCGGCTTTCATCCACCGCAACAACGCCGTGATCAAGGAGACCCCGCTCATGAGAACCCGCTTCGTCAAGGCCCTGCTCGTGCTGGCCGCCACCGCCATGACCTGTGGCGTGGCGGTGGCCGAGGTCACCGCCAAGTTCGCCGTCACCCTGCCCGAGAAGACACACCAGGGCCAGGGTGTCGCGCGCTTCGTCCAGCTGGTCGAGCAGAAGAGCCAGGGCAACATCAAGATCAAGGCCTTCTATGGTGGCGCGCTCGGCAACGACGTGCAGGTCACCTCCGCGCTGCAGGGGGGGACGATCGAGTTCACGGTGCCGCAGACGACCACGCTCACGGGCATGGTCAAGCAAATGGAAGTGCTCGACTTCCCCTTCCTCTTCGCGACCGAGCAGGAGGCCGACGCAGTGCTCGACGGCCCCATCGGCCGGCGGCTGCTCGACACCTTGCCGGCCAAGGGCCTCGTCGGCCTGGCCTACTGGGAGAACGGCTTCTTCAACGCCACCAACAGCAAGCGGCCGATCGCGCGTGTCGAGGACTTCCAGGGCCTGAAGTTCCGTGCCATCCAGGCCAAGATCTCGCAGGAGACGGTGCGGGCGCTGGGTGCCGTGCCGGTGCCGCTGGCGGTGCCCGAGCTCTACACCGCGCTCGAGACGCGCACCGTCGACGGCCAGGGCACGCCGACCGCCGTGATCGCCGCGCTCAAGCTGGGCGAGGTGCAGAAGTACCTCTCCATCACCCGGCATGCCTACGGCGCGTTCTTGCCGCTGGTCTCGAAGAAGTTCTGGGACAAGCTGACCGATGCCGATCGCAAGATCCTCGTCGACGCGGCGGTCGAGGCGCGCGCCTACCAGCGCCAGGTCGCGCGCGACCAGGCCCGTTCGGCGCAGGCCGCACTCGCTGCGGGCGGCATGCAGGTCAACGAGGTGACTGCCGCCGAGACCGCGCGCATGCGCGACAAGGTCAAGCCGGTGTGGGACCAGTTCGGCAAGGAGGTCGGTGCCGCGCTGTTCAGCGAAGTGCTCGCCGAAGTGGAGAAGGTGCGCGGGCGGAAGTAGGGGCGGAGGCAGGGGCGGACGGTCCGCCGCCGATAATCCGGCCGATGCCTATTGCCCTTCACAACGACTGCTTCCTGCGCGCCTGCCTGCGCCAGCCCACGCCGCACACCCCGGTCTGGCTGATGCGCCAGGCCGGGCGCTATCTGCCGGAGTATCGCGCCACGCGCGAGAAGGCTGGCAACAGCTTCATGGGCCTGGCCACGAACGTGCAGTACGCCACCGAGGTGACCCTGCAACCGCTGGAGCGCTTCCCGCTCGACGCCGCCATCCTCTTCAGCGACATCCTCACCGTGCCTGATGCCATGGGCCTGGGACTGTCGTTCGGCGTCGGCGAGGGGCCGCGCTTGGCCCATCCGTTGCGCGACGAGGCGGCCGTGGCGGCGCTGCAGGTGCCGGATCTGGACAGGCTGCGCTATGTCTTCGATGCAGTGCGCTCGATCCGCGCAGCGCTCGCCGGTCGCGTCCCGCTGATCGGCTTTGCGGGCAGCCCGTGGACGCTGGCCTGTTACATGGTCGAGGGCGGCAGCAGCGCCGACTACCGGCTCGTCAAGTCGATGCTCTACGGGCGGCCAGACCTGATGCATCGCATCCTGGACATCAACGCCCAGGCGGTTACCACCTACCTCAACGCCCAGGTCGAAGCCGGCGCGCAGGCGCTGATGGTCTTCGACAGCTGGGGCGGCGTGCTCGCCGACGGTGCGTTTCAGCGCTTCAGCCTGGAGTACACGCGCCGCGTCGTCGCCGGACTGCGGCGCGAGCACGACGGCCAGCGCGTCCCGGTGATCGTGTTCACCAAGGGCGGCGGCCTGTGGCTGAAGGAGATCGCCGGCTGCGGGGCCGACGTCGTGGGCCTGGACTGGACGGTCGATCTCGGCCATGCGCGCGCGGCCGTCGGGGACCGCGTGGCGCTGCAGGGCAACCTGGACCCCATGGCGTTGTTCGCACCGCCGGAGGTCGTGGCGCGCGAGGCGGTTGCCGTGCTCGAGCGTTTTGGCCCGCCCCAGCGTGCTGGCGGGGGTGTCGACGGCCATATCTTCAACCTCGGCCATGGCATCAACCAGCACTCCCCGCCCGACCACGTCGCGGCCCTGGTCGAAGCCGTGCACCGGCACTCACGTCTGCAACGGATGCCCGCCTGAGCGTTGCCGGGGCGGTTCGGCCCGGCATCAGTGCCGCGGGTGAGCAAGCACTTCGGCGCGGGCAGCCTGTCTGCGTGCGTGTGATTTCTTGCCACATGGCCTTGACTTATCCCCAGTTTGGTGCCACGGCGCAAACCGTGTGACGCATTGGGCCGCACTCCATAGGGCTTCCCCTAGCATCTCGCTAAGTCATTGATTCATATGAAGTGTCGCACCTGCCGCGAAATCGGGCATTCCAAGCTTGACGCCACAAAATCAAGCACTTGGCGCAACTGGGCGCATGTTTCGCACAAAGTTATCCACAGAATCGGTGAATGACTTGAAAACATGAAGCAAAACAAGGCACTGGCGGCTGATCTTGAGGGCGATCCGAGAAAGCCCGCGCAACTTCACCCTTGATTGGAGCGCTCCCTTGTTCCGCCTCCCGGTGGCCGTCGAACTGCCACAGCACGCCATGCTGACAGCCGTGCTTGACTACGAAAGCGAGCAGGCACTTCCGCCGGGAACATTGGTACGCGTGCCGCTCGGCAAGCGCAATGTCGCGGGCATCGTCTGGACCGCGCCGGGTGACGCGGCGGCGCCGGCGCAGACCCTGCGGCCGGTCACGGAGGTCCTGGAGGCCTTGCCGCCGCTGTCGCCCGCGTGGTGTGAGCTGGTCACGTTTGCGGCCGGCTACTACCAGCGCCAGATCGGCGAACTGGCGCTGGGCGTGCTGCCACCCGAACTGCGCCGCAGCGACGACCGCCAGTTGGGCCGGCGGCTGACGCGCCTGCTGCGCACCCCAACCACGGCCGACGCGCCACCAGCCCAGGTGGCGGGCAACCATGACGGGCCAGCGCTGACGCCCGGGCAGGCCGCTGCGTTGGCCACGCTGTCTGCGATGACCAGCGGCACTGCGTTGCTGCATGGCGTGACCGGCAGCGGCAAGACCGAGGTCTACCTGCGCGCGACCGAAAGGGCGTTTGCCGCGGGTGGTCAGGTGCTGGTGCTGGTGCCCGAGATCAACCTCACGCCGCAACTCGAGGCGCGCTTTGCAGCGCGTTTTCCCGGTCGTGCGCTGGTCAGCCTGCACAGTGCGCTGACCCCGGCGCAGCGCCTGAACCACTGGCTGCTCGCGCACCTGGGACGTGCCGACCTGGTGCTGGGCACGCGGCTGGCGGTCTTTGCCTCGCTGCCGCGGCTGGCGCTGATCATCGTCGACGAGGAGCACGATGCCAGCTTCAAGCAGCAGGAGGGCGCACGCTATTCGGCGCGCGACCTGGCGGTCTACCGGGGCCATCGTGCGGGCGTGCCGGTCATCCTTGGCTCGGCAACGCCGTCGCTCGAGACCTGGCAGCGTGCGCACACCGGCCACTACCAGCGGCTGACCCTGGCGGCGCGTGTCGGCGAAGGGGCGATGCCACGCGTGCGCCTGCTCGACACCGAGCGCCTGCCGCGCACGCGCGGCGTGCTGCCGGCCCTGGCTCCGCCGCTGTTGGCGGC
>JADZCL010000415.1 GCA_020851615.1 Rubrivivax sp. | reverse complement strand
TCGTGAGCCTGGCGCGCCTGAAGACCCAGGACGACTACACCTACCTTCATTCAGTGGCCGTGTGCGCGCTGATGACGGCGCTCGCGCGCGAGGCCGGACTGGACGAGGAGAAGTGCCGGGCGGCGGGACTCGCCGGCTTGCTGCACGACCTGGGCAAGGCGCTGATGCCACTGGAGATCCTCAACAAGCCCGGCAAGTTGACCGAAGATGAGTTCGCCGTGATGCGCTCGCACCCCGCACGCGGCCACGAACTGCTGCAGGAAGGCCGCGGCGCGACGGCAGAAATGCTCGACGTCTGCCTGCATCACCACGAGCGCGTCGACGGGACGGGCTACCCGCACCGGCTCGCCGATGCGGCGCTCTCGCCGCTGGCGCGCATGGGTGCGATCTGCGATGTCTACGACGCCATCACGTCCAACAGGCCGTACAAGAAGGGCTGGGACCCGGCCGAGTCGATCGCGCGCATGGCGTCGTGGAAGGGGCATTTCGACCCCGAGCTGTTCAAGCTCTTCGTGAAGAGCCTGGGCATCTATCCGGTCGGCTCGCTGGTGCGCCTGCAGTCGCAGCGGCTGGCGGTGGTCGTCGAGCACGAGGCCCAGGCGCTGACGCGGCCGGTCGTGAAGGTCTTCTTCTCGATCCGCAGCAATCTGCCGGTGTCGGTGCAGCGCCTGGACCTGAGCGCCGGGGGCGACAGCATCGTCGGGCGCGAGTCGCCCGCCCAGTGGGGCTTCAAGCAGCTGGACGCGTTGTGGACCGAGGGGCAGTCCTTGTCGCCTGGGTGAAGCCGGCCTGCGTGGCTCAGCGCATGGCGCGGCGGCGCACGGCGTCCAGGTAGGCCAGCCCATCGGGCGGCAGCCCGCTGCGCTGGCTGGTCCAGATCATCTCGCCCAGGCATTCCATCACCTCGTGGTGCGCCGCGTGCAGCGTGCCATGCCGCGCGGCCAGCAAGGCCACGGCCTGGTGGATGCCTTGCGGCTGGTCGATGCGGCACTGTTCCTCGATCGAGAGGTGCATCGACAGGTGCAGGAAGGGGTTGGTGCGCCCCTCCTCGACCGTGTAGATGGCGGCCAGTGCAGCAGCTTCGTCGGCGAGGTCGGCGTGGTACTCGGGGTGTTCGGCGATCCAGCGCGCGGCCAGCGCGTCCATCGGCGTGAGCGGGTCGCCGGCCACGTGACGTCGGTAGGCGGCGCAGAAGAAGCGCCGCACGTCGTCCTGCGAGGGTTGGAACATCCGGGCCGGCCCGTGATCGCCGCTGCCGCTCAGCTGGGCGTGTAGGCCAGCCGCACGTAGATCGGCGCGAAGGCCTCGGCCTGGGTGATCTCAAGCAGGTTCTCGCGCGCCAGTTCCAGCATCGCGATGAAGGTCACCACCATCACCGCGGGACCGCGCCCCGTGTCGAAGAGGTCCTGGAACTCGAGGAAGCGCTGCCCCTGCAGCCGGCGCAGCAGGTGGCTCATGTGCTCGCGCACCGAAAGCTGCTCGCGGCGGATGGTGTGGCGCTGGTTCAGGCGCGCGCGCTGCAGGATCTCGGTCCAGGCCTGGCGCAGGTCGTCCGGATGCACGTCGGGCAGGCGCGGCGCCAGGCTCTGCTCCATGGTGACGAGTGCACGCAGGAAGTCGCGCCCCAGCAGCGGCAATGCGTCCAGCTGCGCCGCGCCGTGCTTGATGCGCTCGTACTCGACCAGCCGGCGCACCAGGCTGGCGCGAGGATCTTCGGGCTCGCTGCCGTCCTCGTTCCTGCGCGGCGGCAGCAGCATGCGCGACTTGATCTCGATGAGCATGGCGGCCATCAGCAGGTACTCGCTGGCCAACTCGAGGTTGTGGCGGCGGATCTGTTCGACGTAGTCCAGGTACTGCCGCGTCAGGTCGGCCAGCGGGATGTCCAGGATGTTGAAGTTCTGGCGCCGGATCAGGTAGAGCAGCAGGTCCAGCGGACCTTCGAAGGCCTCGAGAAAGATCTCCAGCGCCTGCGGCGGGATGTACAAGTCCTGCGGCAGGCGAAAGAGCGGCTCACCGTAGAGCCGTGCAACGGCAACCTGGTCGACGACCTCGGGACCGGGCAACTGCCCCGGCCCGGTGGCCGCCAGCACGTCGACCTCGCTCACGCAGCAGGCCCGCGTCTAAGGCTTGTCCCAGGAGTAATAGACGTATGCCGCCTGCGGCACGCGGGCGCTGCGGAACTGCGCCTGCGCGCTGCGGTCGATCTCGCGGTCCCACAACAGGCCGCGACCGGCGCGCTGCTCGGCCTCGAGCGTGGGCTTCTTCGCCTTCAACTCGTCGATGAAGTTCGTGACGTCGGACTTGTAGGGCTTCCAGAAGAAGTGCATGGCGCAGCCGGTCGCCGGGACGGCGGGAAGGGAAGCGGCGCATTCTACCGGTGCCCCCTCGATAGGGCGCCCGTGCCAGGGGCTGCGTCAGAATCGGCCCGTGAGCCAGACCGCTGCACCGCAGGAGAGCCCGGACGCCGCGGAGCCGGTGCCGCCACGCGCCGGCAACCGGCGTCTGCACCTGCGCTACCTGGCCTTCACGCTGGGCTTGTGTGCCTTGCTGCTGGCCATGGGCGTGGCAGAGCGCATGGGGCTGCCGCAGGGCTGGATCGGTGCGATCTTCTTGGCCGGCACGGTGCTCGTGTACGCCGGCATCGGCTTCTTCACCCGCACCTCCAACGAGGCCGAGTACTACGTCGCCGGGCGGCGCGTGCCCGCGGTCTACAACGGCATGGCGACCGCGGCCGACTGGATGTCGGTGGCGTCCTTCATCGGCACGGCCGGTGTGCTCTACCTCGAGGGCTTTGGCGGCCTGGCCTTCATCATCGGCTGGACTGGCGGCTACTGCCTGGTGGCCCTGCTCCTGGCGCCCTACATGCGGCGCCTGGACGTCTACACCGTGGCCGACTTCCTGGGCCAGCGCTATGGCGGCGTGGCGCCGCGGCTGATCGGTGCGCTGGCGACGATCGTCGTCTGCTTCGTCTACGTCGTCGCACAACTCTATGGTGTGGGCCTGATCGCCGCGCACCTGCTCGGCCTGGCCTTCGAAGTCGGCATCTTCATCGCGCTGGGTGGCGTGCTGGTGTGTTCGTTCCTGGGTGGCATGCGTTCGGTGACGTGGACGCAGGTGGCGCAGTACATCGTGCTCATCGTCGCCTACCTGGTGCCCCTGGTGTGGCTGAGCCTGAAGCAGCCCGAGCCCGTCGTCCCGGTGCTGGGCTACGGCGCCGTGCTTGCGCACGTGGGCGAGCGCGAGCGTGAGCTGCTGGCCGACCCCGGCGAGCAGGCGGTGCAGGCGCAGTGGCGCGAGCGCGCACGCGCTGCGCGCACCAAGCTCGACGACGTGCCCGCGGCGATGGTGCGCGATGCCAGGGCGCTCAGCGAGGAGATCGCCCAGTTGCGTGCGCAGGGTGCGCCGCTGCTGCAGATCCAGCAGCGTGAGCGTCGCCTGCGCACCCTGCCACGCACGGTGGACGAGGCCCGTGCGCTCTACCAGCGTGAGCTGGCGCAGGCGCAGCAGCGGGCGCAGCCGCTGGGCGGGCTGGCGCCGCAGGCGACACCGTTTGCGCGCGGCGACCCGCAGGGCGACGCCGCGCAGCAGCGCGTCTACCGCAACGAGCGGCTGAACTTCACCGCGCTGGTCTTCTGCCTGATGTTGGGCACTGCGGCGATGCCGCATGTGCTGGTGCGCTTCCAGACCACTGCGTCGGCGGCGACGGCGCGCCAGTCGGTCGCCTGGTCGCTGCTCTTCATCATCGTGCTCTACCTGGCCGTCCCGGCGCTGGCGGTGCTCGTCAAGGTGCAGGTGCTGGATGGGCTGGTGGGGCAGCCGCTGTCGCAGCTGCCGGTGTGGCTGCGGCGCTGGAGCAAGCGGGACCCAGGCCAGGTCGCGTTCGAGGACATCAACGGCGACGGCATCCTGCAACTGGGCGAACTGCATCTGGCCAGCGACGTGATCGTGCTGCTGGCCGCCGAGATCGGGCGCCTGCCCTCCGTGGTGAGCTACCTGATCGCCGCCGGCGGCCTGGCTGCGGCGCTGTCGACCGCCGACGGCCTGCTGCTGTCGATAGCCAGTGCCATGTCGCACGACATCTACCGCGGCGTGATCGACCGCCAGGCGCCGGTGATGCGCGGGATCATCATCTCCAAGGCGCTCGTGCTGATGGTCGCGGTGCTGGCCGCCATGGCTGCGTCGCTGCGCCCGGACAGCGTGGTCGGCCTGGTGGCCGCGGCGTTTTCGCTGGCCGCCTCGACGCTGTTCGCGCCGCTGGTGATGGGCATCTTCTGGCGGCGCACCAACCGCTGGGGCGCCGTGGCGGGCATGCTCGCCGGCCTGGGTGTGTGCCTGTGGTACATGGCGATCAACCTGCCCTGGAGCCGCGTGGCGCTGGGAATCACGACGCCGCCCGAGGCCACGCGCTGGTGGGGCCTGGAGCCCACGTCGGCGGGCGTGCTTGGCGTGAGCGCCAGCTTCATGGCCGTCTTTGCGTTCACCCTGCTCACGCGGGGCAATGCGGCGCAATCGGCAGCCGCCGTCGATCGCCTGCGCCGGCCCTGATACGCTGCGCCAGCCGACCCATGTAGAGCGGATGCCTCGCGTGCCGCATGTCGAGATGAACGAAGGACCTGCACCCGCCTCGCGCTACTGGCGCCGGACACGTCAGCTCACCCTTGTGCTGCTGGTGCTGTGGCTCGTGCTGTGCCTGCTGGCCACCTTCTTCGCCCGCGCGATCGACTTCACCTTCTTCGGCTGGCGCTTCAGCTTCTGGTTCGGCGCGCAGGGCATGCTGCTGGCCTTCCTGGCCATCGTGGTCGTCTACGTGCTGGCCATGCAGCGGCTGGAGCGCGAGGCCGCTGCCGCAGCAAGCGAAGCGCCACCGTCCACGCCGGAGCCGATGCCGCCGTCCTC
>JADZCL010000414.1 GCA_020851615.1 Rubrivivax sp. | reverse complement strand
CGGCAGCCCAGATGGTGGGCGGTGAAGAGCGCGCCCATCGCGATGCTCTGGTCGATGCGACCGAACTGCTTGTTGGTGAAGTCGGCGTCCAGCTGCACGTCCTCGGCCCGCTCGGCAGCCAGGGCGATGAGCGCCATGTGCTCGACCGTCTCCACCGGGTACTTGCCTGCCGCCGTCTCGGCGCTGAGCATCACCGCGTCGGTGCCGTCCAGCACCGCGTTGGCGACGTCGGAGACTTCGGCGCGCGTGGGCACCGGGTTGTGGATCATGCTCTCCATCATCTGCGTGGCGGTGATGGCGACCTTGTCCATCTCGCGTGCCATGCGGATCATCTTCTTCTGCAGCGCCGGCACCGCCGCGTTGCCGACCTCCACCGCCAGATCGCCGCGCGCCACCATGATGCCGTCGCTGGCCTTGAGGATGGCCTCCAGCTGCGGGATCGCCTCGCTGCGCTCGATCTTGGCGATCATCGCCGGCTTGTGGCGCCAGGGCTCGCCGGCCACGTTGGCAAGCTGGCGCGCCATCTCCATGTCGGTGGCGCTCTTGGGAAAGCTCACCGCCAGGAACTCGCACTGGAAGGACATGGCGGTCTTGATGTCCTCCATGTCCTTGGCGGTCAAGGCCGGCGCCGTCAGGCCGCCGCCCTGCTTGTTGATGCCCTTGCTGTCGGAGAGCTCGCCGCCGATCTTCACCACCGTGTGCACCTGCTCACCGCGCACGGCATCCACAGTGAGCACGATCAGGCCGTCGTTGAGCAGCAAGGTGTCGCCGGGGCGCACATCGCGCGGCAGCTCCTTGTAATCAAGCCCGACGGCGCGCTCATCGCCGGGCGTCTTGCGCTGCGCGTCGAGCACGAAGGGCTGCCCGGCCTCGAGCTGCACGCGACCGCCGGCGAACTTGCCCACGCGGATCTTGGGCCCCTGCAGGTCGGCCATCAGTGCCACCGTGCGGCCGAGCTTGTCGGCCACCGCGCGCACCAGCTCGGCCCGCGCGATGTGGTCCTCGGCCTTGCCGTGGCTGAAGTTCAGCCGCACGACGTCGACGCCGGCCGCGAGCAGGCGCTCGAGCACGGCGGCGTCGCTGGTGGCTGGACCCAGGGTGGCGACAATCTTGGTGGCACGCGGCATGGAGGAGACGATCCGGTCGACGAGGCGGGCCGATTATCCGCGCGCGCCCCGACGCCTGCCCCGTGCCTCAGGCGCGCCTGCTGCCCGGCGCGTGCTGCGCCGCTTCGTCGCGCAGATCCTTGACGTCGGCGACCGCGACCGCCGTCATGTTGACGACGCGGCGCACGGTCGACGACGGGGTGAGGATGTGCGCCGGCAAGGCGGCGCCAAGCAGCATGGGGCCGATGGTGACGCCGTGACCGCCGGTGATCTTCAGGACGTTGAAGAGGATGTTGGCCGCATCCAGGTTGGGCAGCACGAGCAGGTTGGCCTCGCCGCCGAGCGTGGTCTCGGGCAGGAAGCCGCGCCGGATGGGATCCGAGAGCGCGGCGTCACCTTGCATCTCGCCGTCGCTCTCGACGTCTGCCGGCGCGCGTTCCCTGAACAAGGCATGCGCCTGCCGCATGCGCCGCGCCGACGCACGCGTGGAGGCGCCGAACATCGAGTGTGAAAGGAAGGCGACCTTGGGTGGCAAGCCAAAGCGGCGCACTTCGGCCGCGGCCATCAGCGCGATGTCCGCCAGCTCCTCGGCGCTGGGCTCCTCGTTGACGAACGTGTCGGTGATGAAGAGCGTGCGCTCGGGCAGCATCAACGCGTTGAGCCCCGCCAGCGTGTGCGCGCCCTGGCGGCGACCGATGACGGTGCGCACGTGCTCGAGGTGGTGCTCGTAGCGTCCGACGAGGCCGCAGATCAGCGCGTCGGCCTCGCCCCGGCGCAGCATGAGGGTCGAGATGAGCGTGTTCGAGCGCCGCACCGAAGCCTTGGCCACCTCCGGCGTGACACCCTCGCGCGCCATCAACTGCCGGTAGGTCTCCCAGTAGTCGCGAAACCGCGGGTCGTTCTGCGGATCGACGAGCTCGAAGTGCCGCCCTGGCACGAGGTGCAGGCCAGCGCGCTCGATGCGCATCTGCACGACGTCCGGCCGCCCCACCAGGATGGGTTGCGCCAGGCCCTCCTCCAGCACCACCTGCACGGCGCGCAGCACGCGTTCGTCTTCTCCCTCGGCGTAGACGACGCGCGCGGCCTGCTTTGCGCACTGCGCCTTGGCTGCGGCGTAGACCGGCCGCATCACCATGCCGGTCTGGTAGACGTAGCGCGTGAGCGAGTCGCGGTACGCGACCAGGTCGGCGATCGGTCGCGTGGCCACGCCCGACTCGGCCGCCGCACGCGCCACCGCCGGCGCGATGCGCAGGATGAGCCGCGCATCGAAAGGCTTGGGGATGAGGTAATCAGGCCCGAAGCGCAACTCCTCGCCGACGTAGGTGTTGGCGACCTCGGCGCTGGTGGCGTCCTTGGTCAGCGCGGCGATCTCGTGCACGCAGGCCAGCTTCATCGCCTCGGTGATCTTGGTCGCCCCGCAGTCCAGCGCACCACGGAAGATGTAGGGGAAACACAGGACGTTGTTGACCTGGTTGGGGTAGTCGCTGCGGCCGGTGGCGATGATGCAGTCCGACCGCACGGAGCGCGCCAGTTCGGGGCGGATCTCGGGCTCGGGGTTGGCCAGCGCAAGGATGATCGGCCGGGCGGCCATGCTGGCCACCATCTCTGCCGTCACGACACCCGGGGCGCTGCAGCCGAGGAAGACATCGGCCTGCACCATCACCTCGGCCAGCGTGCGCGCCTCGGTGCGCTGCGTGTAGCGCAGCTTGCTCTCGTCCAGGCGCGCGAAGTCGGCACGGCCCTCACGCAGCACGCCCTTGCTGTCGACGACGAAGATGTTCTCCTTGCGTGCCCCCAGGCCCACCATCACATCCAGGCAGGCGATCGCCGCCGCGCCGGCCCCCGAGACGGCGATCTTCACCGCACCGATGTCCTTGCCCACCAGCTCCAGACCGTTGATCAGCGCCGCCGCCGAGATGATGGCGGTGCCGTGCTGGTCGTCGTGGAAGACGGGGATGTTCATGCGCTCGCGCAGCTTCT
>JADZCL010000413.1 GCA_020851615.1 Rubrivivax sp. | reverse complement strand
CGCGCGCTGCAGGGCCGGGTTCCATCAGCGGCAGTCGCTGGCGATCACCTCCTGCGCGCGGCGGACCTCCTGCAGACGCGCCGGCTCGTCGAGGAACTCGCGCTCACCCTTGGCGTTGATCCGGGCGACCCGCTGGCCGCTCTCCATCGTCGCGAGGTGGCTGCGCGCACGGCTGCAGTTCTCTGCCCGCTGGGCGGCCAGGCGCTGCTCGGCGGCCTGTGCCTTGTCCTTCTGCTGCTGGTCGGCGGCGCGCTTGCGTGCTTCGAGCTCCTTGTCGACCTTGGCGGCCGAAGCCGCGGCAGCGGCGCTGGCAACGGCTGAAGCCGCCGCCGGCGGCATGACCGGCGTGCGGGCCCCCGCTGGACGCTGGAGGATGTCCTTGTCGGGAATCTCCCGCGGGGGCGGCAGGTCGCTTGCGGTGACACGTCCGCTGGCATCGCGCCAGCGCCACTGCGCCTGCGCCGGCAGCGTCGACAACAGCATCAGGGCGGCCATGCCGAGTGCAGCCAGGCGCGCGGGGCGATGGGTCAAGTGGGCGCAGACGTTCATGGCCGCGAGTGTAGGCCGCGCCAATCGCGTGCGTGTGGCCGATGTGTGGCAAGCCGTCACGCCAGGCCGCTCACCGTGGCGGGGGTGCTTTCTATAATCCGCTTTTGCGCCCGGAGCCATTCATGCGCCTACTCGGCAAAGCGCTGACCTTCGACGATGTGTTGCTGGTCCCTGCGTTTTCCCAGGTGTTGCCCCGCGACACCCGCCTTTGCACCCGCTTTTCGCGTCACATCGCACTCAACCTGCCGCTCGTATCGGCGGCGATGGACACCGTCACCGAGGCTCGCCTGGCGATCGCGATCGCGCAGGAGGGCGGCATCGGCGTCGTGCACAAGAACCTCACGCCGCGGCAGCAGGCCGAGGAGGTGGCTCGCGTCAAGCGCTATGAATCGGGGGTCGTGCGTGATCCCGTCACTGTGACGCCCGAGGCCACCGTGCGCGAGGTCATCGAACTGGCGCGCCGCCATGGCTTCACCGGCTTTCCGGTGCTCGAAGGCCGCAACGTCGTGGGCATCGTCACCAACCGCGACCTGCGCTTCGAACCGCGACTGGACGCACCCGTGCGAGACGTGATGACCCCGCGCGAGCGCCTGGTTCACGTGCCCGAGGGCGCGACACTCGAGGAGGCCAAGGCGATGATGCACCGCCATCGCCTCGAGCAGGTGCTGGTCGTCGACGAGGCCTTCCAGCTCCGCGGACTGATGACGGTCAAGGACATCACCAAGCAGACCGACTTCCCGAATGCTGCGCGTGACGCCCACGGCAAGCTGCGGGTGGCCGCTGCCGTCGGCGTGGGCGAGGGGACCGAGGAGCGGGTCGAGCTCCTGGTCAAGGCCGGCGTCGACGCCGTCGTGGTCGACACCGCGCACGGACACAGCCAGGGCGTGATCGAGCGCGTGCGCTGGGTCAAGCGCAACTTCCCGCAGATCGACGTCGTCGGCGGCAACATCGCCACCGGCGCGGCGGCGCTGGCGCTGGTGGAGGCCGGGGCGGATGCCGTCAAGGTCGGCATCGGGCCGGGCAGCATCTGCACCACGCGCATCGTGGCGGGGGTGGGCGTGCCGCAGATCACGGCGATCGAGGGCGTGGCCACCGCCTTGCAGGGCAGCGGCGTGCCCTTGATCGCCGACGGCGGCATCCGCTACAGCGGCGACATCGCCAAGGCGATTGCCGCGGGTGCCAGCACGGTGATGATGGGCGGCATGTTTGCCGGCACCGAGGAGTCACCCGGCGAGACCTTCCTCTACCAGGGCCGCAGCTACAAGAGCTATCGCGGCATGGGGTCCATCGGCGCAATGAGGGCGGGCTCGGCCGACCGCTACTTCCAGGAGAACGACGAAACCACCAACCCCAACAGCGACAAGCTGGTGCCCGAAGGAATCGAGGGCCGCGTCCCGTACAAGGGCTCGCTCCTGGCCATCATCCACCAGATGGCCGGCGGGCTGCGGGCGGCCATGGGGTATTGCGGCTGCGCCAGCATCGACGACCTGCGCAGCCGCGCCGAGTTCGTCGAGATCACCGCTGCGGGCATTCGTGAGAGCCACGTCCACGACGTGCAGATCACCAAGGAAGCGCCCAACTACCGCATGGAATGAAGAACCCGGCGCAGGCTCCCGCGCGCGGCCGACGCGCCGCGCTGCCCTTCATCCTGATCACGGTGCTGATCGACATGATCTCGATCGGCCTCATCGTGCCCGTGCTGCCGCTCATCGTCGGCACCTTCACGGCGTCGCCGACCGAGCAGACCTACTGGTTCGGAGTCGTCGCCTTCGCCTTCGGTGCAGCCAACTTCATCGCCTCGCCGGTGCTGGGTGCGCTCTCGGACCGCTTCGGGCGCCGGCCGGTGCTGCTGATCGGCTTCTCGGGCCTGGCACTGAGCTTCATCGTCACCGGCCTGGCCACGGCGCTGTGGATGCTGATCGCCGTCCGCTGCGTCAGCGGGTTGATGCAGGCCAACGTCGCGGTGGCCAACGCCTACGTGGCCGACATCACGCCGCCGCAGGAGCGCGCGCGGCGCTTTGGCCTCATCGGCGCCATGTTCGGCCTGGGCTTCACGCTCGGCCCGGTCATCGGCGGCCTGCTCGGGGCGATCGACCTGCGCCTGCCCTTCTTCGTCGCCGGCGCGATGGCGATCGTGAACTGGCTCTACGGCTTCTTCGTGCTGCCCGAGTCGCTGCCGCTGGACAAGCGCCGGCCCGTCGAATGGGGCCGCGCCAACCCGGTGGCCGCCTTCCGCAAGCTGCGGGAGCTGCATGGCGTGGGCCCCCTGGTGGCAGTGATCGCACTGGCATCGCTGGCGCAGTTCACGCTGCACAACAGCTGGGTGCTCTATACGACCTTCAAGTTCGGGTGGGGCCCGGCGCAGAACGGCTGGTCGCTGTTCGTGGTCGGGCTGATGTCGGCGCTGGTGCAGGGCGTCTTGCTCAAGCACCTGTTGGCGCGCTGGTCGCCGCAGCAACTTGCCACCTGGGGGTTGGTCGGCTCGGCGGCAACCTATGCGGGCTTCGGCCTGGCGACGCAGGGCTGGATGATGTTCGCCGTCATCATTGTCGGCACACTGATCAGCGGCGGGGTGCAGGCGTCGATCCAGAGCCTGGTCTCCAACGCGGCCAAGGAGCACGAGCAGGGCCGGATCGCAGGTGCAGTGGCCTCCGTCAACAGCCTGATGGCCGTGACCGCGCCGGTGCTCAGCGCCACGCTGCTGGGCCTGGTCTCGCACCGCCCAGCGGGTGACGTCTGGATCGGGCTGCCCTTCTTCTTCTGCGCCCTGCTGCAGACCGCGGGTGCGGTGATCGCGATCCTGCACTTCCGCCGCCACGCACGCATCCAGGCTGCAACGGCCTGAGCATTTCCATGCAACACGACAAGATCCTCATCCTCGACTTCGGCTCGCAGGTCACGCAGCTCATCGCGCGCCGCGTACGCGAGGCCCACGTCTACTGCGAGATCCACGCCAACGACGTCAGTGCGGACTTCATCCGCCAGTTCGCGCCCAAGGGCATCATCCTCTCGGGCAGCCACGCCAGCACCTACGAGGACCACCAGCTGCGCGCGCCGCAGGCGGTGTGGGAGGCCGGCGTGCCGGTGCTGGGCATCTGCTACGGCATGTTCACGATGGCGGTGCAGCTGGGCGGGAAGGTCGCACCGAGCGACACGCGCGAGTTCGGCTATGCCGAGGTGCGTGCCCACGGCCACACCGCCCTTCTGCAGGGCCTGGAAGACTTCAGCACGCCCGAGGGTCACGGCATGCTCAAGGTGTGGATGAGCCACGGCGACAAGGTCACCTCGCTGCCGCCGGGCTTCAAGCTGATGGCCAGCACGCCGAACTGCCCGATCGCCGGCATGGCCGACGAGTCGCGTCGCTACTACGCCGTGCAGTTCCACCCCGAGGTCACGCATACGCTGCAGGGCGCGGCTATCCTCGAGCGCTTCGTGCGCGGCATCTGCGACTGCGCCGGTGACTGGGTGATGGGCAGCTACATCGACGAGGCGGTGGCCCGCATCCGTGCCCAGGTTGGCGCTGATGAAGTCGTCCTCGGCCTCTCGGGTGGCGTCGATTCGAGCGTGGCGGCAGCCCTCATCCACCGGGCGATCGGCGACCAGCTCACCTGCGTCTTCGTCGATCACGGACTGCTGCGCCTGAACGAGGCTCGCCTGGTGCGGGAGATGTTCGCCGGCCGCCTGAACGCCAGGGTGGTGAGCATCGACGCCAGCGCCCAGTTCATGAAGCAACTCGAAGGCATCGCCGATCCCGAACACAAGCGCAAGACGATCGGGCGCGAGTTCGTCGAGGTGTTCCAGGCCCAGGCACGCAAACTGCCCAGGGCACGCTGGCTGGCGCAAGGGACCATCTACCCCGACGTGGTGGAGAGCGGCGGCACCAAGGCGCGCAAGGCCACGACGATCAAGAGCCACCACAACGTCGGCGGTCTGCCAGAGACGCTGGGCCTGGCATTGCTCGAACCCCTGCGTGAGCTCTTCAAGGACGAGGTGCGCGAACTCGGCCTGGCGCTGGGCCTTCCGCACGACATGGTCTACCGCCACCCCTTCCCGGGCCCGGGCCTGGGTGTACGGGTGCTCGGTGAAGTGAAGCCCGAGTACGTCGCCCTTCTGCAGCGCGCCGACGCCATCTTCATCGAGGAATTGCGCGCCACGGTTGAACCGCACAGCGGCAAGTCCTGGTACGAGCTCACCAGTCAGGCCTTTGTGGTCTTCCTGCCCGTCAAGAGCGTGGGTGTCATGGGCGACGGCCGCACCTACGAACACGCCGTGGCATTGCGGGCCGTGCAGACCAGCGACTTCATGACGGCCGACTGGGCCGAACTGCCCTACGCGCTCCTGAAGAAGGTCTCCACCCGCATCATCAACGAGGTGCGCGGCATCAACCGTGTGGCCTACGACGTGAGCAGCAAGCCGCCGGCGACGATCGAGTGGGAGTAGG
>JADZCL010000412.1 GCA_020851615.1 Rubrivivax sp. | reverse complement strand
GGCCCTCGTGCCGCCGCGGACTCCACGGTGACTGCCTTTGCGCAGCCGGCCGTGCAGCAGAAGACCGAAAGAGGATCACGCGTGGCACGCTATCTCGGCCCCAAGGCCAAACTCTCCCGTCGCGAAGGCACGGATCTCTTCCTCAAGAGCGCCCGCCGTTCGATTGCCGACAAGGCCAAGTTCGATACCAAGCCCGGTCAGCACGGGCGCACCAGTGGCTCACGCACCTCGGACTACGGGGTGCAGTTGCGTGAGAAGCAGAAGGTCAAGCGCATGTATGGCGTTCTGGAGCGCCAGTTCCGCCGCTATTTCGCCGAAGCCGAGCGCCGCAAGGGCAACACGGGTGCCAACCTTCTGGCGCTGCTGGAGTCGCGGCTGGACAACGTCGTCTATCGCATGGGCTTCGGTTCGACGCGCGCTGAGGCGCGGCAGCTCGTTTCCCACAAGGCGGTGACGGTCAACGGACAGGTCGTGAACATCCCGTCCTACATGGTCAAGGCTGGAGACACCCTCTGCATGCGCGACAAGTCGAAGAGCCAACTGCGCGTGCAGGATGCCCTGAAGCTGGCCCAGTCGGTGGGCCTGCCGGACTGGGTGCAGGTTGACGCGACCAAGATGGAAGGCGTGTTCAAGAAGGTCCCCGATCGCGACCAGTTCGGCGCCGAGATCAAGGAAGCGCTGATCGTCGAGTTGTACTCGCGTTGATGCGTGGCGCGGCCGGGGCCACGTCGCGGCTGCGCCTCTTTCACCAGCAATTCCGCTGCGCTCGTCGGGCGCGCAGCGGCCATGCGCAGGGCCCGGCGCGGTCCATCAGCCTTATCGGCGTGACGAGCCGAGGGTATTGACAGGAACACACACTCAATGCTGACCACTCTCCTCAAGCCCAAGGCCATCCAGGTCGAGCCGCTCGGCGGCCATCGCGCCAAGGCGATCCTCGAGCCCTTCGAGCGCGGCTACGGCCATACGCTGGGCAACGCGTTGCGCCGGGTGCTGCTGTCCTCGATGATGGGCTATGCACCCACCGAGGTGACGATCGCAGGTGTCCTGCACGAGTATTCGGCGATCGACGGCGTGCAGGAGGACGTCGTCCACATCATGCTCAACCTCAAGGGCGTGGTCTTCCGGCTGCACAACCGCGACGAAGTGACGCTGGTCCTGCGCAAGGAAGGCGAAGGCCCCGTCACAGCCGCCGACATCCAGACTCCGCACGATGTCGAGATCGTCAACCCCGAGCATGTCATCGCGCATCTGGCGCAGGGTGGCAAGCTCGATATGCAGATCAAGGTCGAGAAGGGCCGCGGCTACGTGCCCGGCAACATGCGCCGCTACGGCGACGAGCCGACCAAGGCCATCGGGCGCATTGTGCTGGACGCCTCGTTCTCGCCGGTGCGCCGTGTCAGCTACGCCGTCGAGAACGCGCGTGTCGAGCAGCGTACCGACCTCGACAAGCTGGTCATGGAGATCGAGACCAACGGCGCGATCGCGCCCGAGGAGGCGATTCGCCAGTCGGCCCGCATCCTCGTCGAGCAGTTGGCCATCTTCGCCCAGCTCGAGGTCAACCCGCACGAGATGTTCGAGGCCCAGCCCACGCGTGCGCCGGTCTTCGATCCGATCCTGCTGCGCCCGGTCGATGAGCTCGAGCTCACCGTGCGTTCGGCCAACTGTCTCAAGGCCGAGAACATCTACTACATCGGCGACCTGATTCAGCGCACCGAAACCGAGTTGCTGAAGACCCCCAACCTCGGCCGCAAGTCGCTCAACGAGATCAAGGAAGTCCTCGCCTCGCGCGGCCTGACGCTCGGTGCCCGGCTCGAGAACTGGCCCCCGCAGGGGCTGGACAAGCGCTGATCGACTCACTCCAGGGGCCGCCGTGCAAGCGGCCCGGTGCCACCCCGGTACCTGATCCGGCCGGGGATCGATAACGAAAGGAAAGCACCATGCGTCACCGTCACGGCCTTCGCAAGCTCAACCGCACCAGTTCCCACCGGCTGGCTATGTTGCGCAACATGTGCAACTCGCTGATCCAGCACGAGGCGATCAAGACCACGCTGCCCAAGGCCAAGGAGCTGCGACGCGCGGTCGAGCCGCTGATCACGCTGGCCAAGGAGCCCACGCTCTCGAACCGCCGCCTGGCCTTTGATCGCACCCGCGACCGCGATGTCGTCACCAAGCTGTTCGACGAGCTCGGGCCGCGCTACAAGGCGCGTCCGGGGGGCTACACACGCATCCTGAAGATGGGTTTTCGCATCGGCGACAACGCGCCGATGGCCTTCGTCGAGCTGGTCGATCGTCCGGAGCCGACGGCAGGCGAGGGCGGTGAGCCGCAGGCAGACTGAAAGACGCGGTCCTCTCTTCACATCGCGCACGACGCGCGCTATAATCGCAGGTTCCAGTCGCGGGGTGGAGCAGCCTGGTAGCTCGTTGGGCTCATAACCCAAAGGTCGCAAGTTCAAATCTTGCCCCCGCAACCAAGAAACATGAGTGCCGACAGGCACTTACGAAGCCCGCCCCGTGCGGGCTTCGGCGTTTCATGGCCACGTGGCCCATCTGTGGCCCTGATTTGGCCCATCCTTGGCCTGAAGAACGACGCGTGACGAGCGAAATGACCGTTGGTCGTCGAGCCACGGCCTGGATTGACGACCGCGCCAGGCTCTCGCTTGGGCGTCTTTCCGAGCAAGCGCGCCCAGCACCTCGCGGTCAGGCTGTGCGAGGCGAAAGTACGGCCCATCACATGAAGATCAACCGGCGCACAGCGAAGCGCCCACCAGGTCGACGCCGACCTCAGGAGATCCGTCATT
>JADZCL010000411.1 GCA_020851615.1 Rubrivivax sp. | reverse complement strand
GCGGGCGGGCGGTGCTGGCGGCCAACTTCCAGCGCGAGAGCGGCGTGATCACCTATTCCGGCACGCCGGCGCAGCACCCGCTGCTGGCGGGGGCGCAGGACCGCCTGTCGTGGATGGTGCAACTGGCGGCGATCGTCGACGCCGAGCCGGCGCGCTGGCGTGCGGGTACGCAGATCGAGATGGCGGTCAGCGGCGCGCGCGGTGACGCCGACGTCTGGACCTTCACCGTCATCGGGCATGAGGCGGTCGAGCTCGGCGGCGCGACGCGCAGCGAGGCCGCCCTGGCGCTGCGGCGCGAGCCCCGCAAGCCCTACGACACCCGCGTCGAGGTCTGGCTCGACCCCGCGCGCCACCACCTCCCGGTGCGCATGCAGTTGAGCAGCGCACGTGCCGACGAGGCGCTGATCTTCCTGCTCGCGCCTTGAAATCGGCGCGGTCGCGGCCATCTCCGCGGTAACGAGCGACCAAGGAGGTCCGCACCATGCAGATGCTCTACAACTCCGACAGCTACGTCGTCGTGCAGATCGAGTTGCCCGATGCCGCAGATGCCGCCGCGGGCATCGCGGCCCCGGCGCGCGGTCGCGGCGGCTATGAGATCGTCGACAAGCTGCTGCGCAAGGAGATCTTCATCGAAGGGGCGCTCGCCGAGCACTTCAGGAGCGGCGTGCAGGCGATCGCCGACAACGACCCCAGCCCCGAGGCCTTCGACGCCTACATCGGCCGCTTCACTGAACTGGCGCAGCAGCCGCTGGTGATGCACTGAGCGCGATCCCAGCACAGACTCAGGCCGCCCGCCACTGCGCCAGCAGGCGTGCCCAGGTCTCGCGGGCGGCCTTCAGGTTGCGTTCCTTGACGTGTCCGAAGCCGCGAATCTCGTCCGGCACCGACGCGATCTGCACGGCCAGCGGCAGGCGCGCGGTGTCCAGCTTCAGGAGCAGCTCCTCGATGGTGGCGCGGTAGTCGGCGATGAGGGCGCGCTCGCTACGCCGCTCCGCGCTGTAGCCGAAGGGATCCAGCGGACCGCCGCGCAAGCCCTTCATCCGCTTCAGCAGCCCGAACGCGCGCCGCACCCAGGGGCCGTAGGGTGACTTGACGAGCTCGCCCTGCGAGTTGCGCCGCGCCAGCAGCGGCGGCGCGAGGTGGTGCACGATGCGGTAGTCGCTCTCGAACATCGATTCGATCTTCGCGACGAAGGCCGGGTCCGTGTGCAGGCGGGCGACCTCGTACTCGTCCTTGTAGGCCATCAGCTTGAAGAGGTTGTGCGCCACGGCTTCGGCCAGGCCCGCGCCCTGTGCCAGCGTCGCCTCGGCCGCCTGGACCCTCGTCACGAAGTCGCGGTAGGACTGCGCGTAGGCCGCGTCCTGCCAGTCGCGGAGATGGTCGACGCGGCGCGCGACGAGGTCCGCAAGCGTGGGCTTGCGGGCCGCTTCGATCCCTGGCGGTGCGGCGCACAGCGCCTGCACCGCGGCGAGGTCGTGTGCGCAGTGGCGACCCCACTCGAAGGCGGACTGGTTGTTCTCGACCTGCACGCCGTTGAGCTCCATCGCCCGGCGCAGCGCCGCTCGCGTGAGCGGGATGCGACCCCGTTGCCACGCGTAGCCAAGCAGCAGCGGGTTGGTGTAGATCGAGTCGCCGAGCAACTGCAGTGCGAACGCTTCGGCGTCGAGTGCGCCCAACTGCCCGGGCCCGACTGCGGCGGCGACTGCGGCGTGGCAGTGCGCAGCCGGGAACTGCCAGTCGCGGTTGCGCACGACGGCGGCGGTCGGCGTGGCGTGGTCGTTCAGCGCCACGAAGCTGCGTCCCTTGCTCATCACCTGCAGCGTGGGCCGGGTCGCAGCGACGATGGCGTCGCAGGCGATCACGAGATCGGCCTGGGCGCTCTCGACCTTGCTCGTGAAGATGGCTTCGGGGCGGTTGGCGATCTGCACGTGGCTCCACGCCGCGCCGCCTTTCTGGGCCAGCCCGCCGGCGTCCTGCGTCACCACGCCCTTGCCCTCGAGGTGTGCAGCCATGCCCAGCAGCTGACCGATGGTGATGACGCCGGTGCCGCCGACGCCGGCGACCAGGATGCCGTAGGCCGCATCGGCCAGCGGCAGCGCGGGCTCGGGGGGTGGCGGCAGCGAGCCCAGGTCGCCGCGGGTCTGGCGTGCGGGTTTCCTGGGGGTGCCGCCTTCGATGGTGACGAAGCTCGGGCAGAAGCCCTTCACGCAGCTGAAGTCCTTGTTGCAGGTGCTCTGGTTGATGCGCCGCTTGCGGCCGAACTCGGTCTGCACCGGCTCCACGCTGAGGCAGTTGCTCTGCACGCTGCAGTCACCGCAGCCTTCGCACACCGCCTCGTTGATGAGCACCGTCTTCGCCGGCGTCGCCAGCGTGCCGCGCTTGCGGCGGCGGCGCTTCTCGGTGGCGCAGGTCTGGTCGTAGATCAGGATGGTGCAGCCCGGGATCTCGCGCAGCTCGCGCTGCACGGCGTCGAGCTCGTCGCGGTGGCGCACGCTCACGCCCTGCGCCAGGCGGGCCTGCACGCTGGCGTACTTCGCGGGCTCGTCGGTGACGACGACGATCTTCTGCGCACCCTCGGCGTCGAGTTCGCGCGTCATCTCCGGCACGCGCAGCGTGCCATCCACCGGCTGGCCGCCGGTCATCGCCACGGCGTCGTTGAAGAGGATCTTGTAGGTGATGTTGACGCGCGCGGCGATGGCCTGGCGCACGGCCAGGACGCCGCTGTGGAAGTAGGTCCCGTCGCCCAGGTTGGCGAAGATGTGCTTCTCGGTCGTGAACGGAGCCTGGCCGACCCAGCCCACGCCTTCGCCGCCCATCTGGCTGAAGGTGACGGTGCTGCGGTCCATCCAGGTGGCCATGAAATGGCAACCGATGCCCGCGGACGCGCGCGAGCCCGCGGGCACGCGCGTGCTCGTGTTGTGCGGGCAGCCGCTGCAGAACCAGGGCGTGCGTTCGCCACCGGCGGGGATCTGCGCCAGCGCCTGCTCGCGCGCGTCGATCGATGCCACGCGTTCGTCCAGGCGGCGCGCGGTGTCGGTGTCGACGCCCAGCCGGCGCAGGCGGCGCGCGATGGCGCGCGCGATGAGCGCCGGCGTCAGATCGGCCTTGGCGCGCAGCAGGGTGTGGGCGCTCGGGTTGGGGCGGCTCCATTCGCCGCCGCTGGCGTCGCCTGCATCCTCGTCGAACTTGCCCAGCACGTTGGGGCGCACGTCGTCGCGCCAGTTGTAGAGCTCTTCCTTCAACTGGTACTCGATGAGCTGGCGCTTCTCCTCGACCACCAGGATTTCCTGCAGCCCCTGGGCGAAGCGGCGCGCGATGGTGGCTTCGAGCGGCCAGACGACAGCCACCTTGTGCACGCGGATGCCCAGGCGCCGGCAGGTGTCGTCGTCCAGGCCGAGGTCGACCAGCGCCTGGCGCATGTCGTTGTAGGCCTTGCCGCTGCCGATCAGGCCGAAGCGGTCGGCGTCGGTGCGCACGACGTCGCGGTTGAGCGAGTTGGCACGCACGTAGGCCAGCGCGGCGTACCACTTGTGCTCGAAGAGGCGCGCCTCCTGCTCGAGCGCGTGGTCGGGCCAGCGCACGTGCACGCCGCCTGCGGGCATCGTGAAGTCCTCGGGCAGCACGATCTGCACGCGGGCGGGATCGACGACGACCGAGGCCGATGACTCGACCACCTCCTGGATCGTCTTCATGCCGGCCCACACGCCGGCGAAGCGGCTGAGCGCGAAGGCGTGCAGGCCGAGGTCGAGGATCTCCTGCACGCTGGCCGGGAAGAAGACCGGCAGCCCGCAGGCCTTGAAGATGTGGTCGCTCTGGTGCGCCGCGGTGCTGCTCTTGGCGACATGGTCGTCGCCGGCCACGGCGATCACGCCGCCGTGGCGCGCCGTGCCGGCCATGTTGGCGTGCTTGAAGACATCGCCGCAGCGGTCCACACCCGGCCCCTTGCCGTACCAGATGCCGAACACGCCGTCGAACTTGCGCTGCTGCGGGAAGATGTCCAGCAACTGCGTGCCCCACAGTGCGGTGGCAGCCAGCTCCTCGTTGACGCCGGGCTGGAAGACGATGTTCTGCGCCGCCAGATGCTCGCGTGCCTGCCACAGCGCCTGGTCGTAGCCGCCCAGCGGGCTGCCGCGGTAGCCGCTCACGAAGCCGGCGGTGTTGAGTCCGCTGGCGCCGTCGCGCATGCGCTGGAGCATGGGCAGGCGCACCAGGGCCTGCACCCCGCTCATGAAGGCGCGGCCGGCGGCGAGCGTGTACTTGTCGTCCAGCGTGACGGATTCCAGTGCCTTGCGAATGGTGTCTGGCAAGGGGGCATTCATGTCGATGCAGGCGGGCCGAAGAGGTGGCGGGCAGTGTAGGACGCAGGCTGCAGCCTGTCTCGCGCAGTGCCTTGGGGGCGGCCGCGCTTGACGCCCTGCACCGCGCGTGGGGGCGCTTGCGCTACGCTTGCCCGCCTGGAAGGACCGTTGGAGCCGATGCGCCGCCTGCTGGACCCCCTGCTGACGACAGACCCCGTGCAACGCACGCGCCTGGTGCAGGCGGTCATGCTGGTGATCGCGATGTCGATCGGTGCGGTGGCGCTGCTGCTGCTGGCGCTGGGCGGCGTGGCGCCGCGGGGTGCGGTGCTGGTGTGGGCGCTGCTGGCGCCCGGCGGGGCGCTGCTCGTGTACGCGGCAATCCGCAGCGGCTGGTCACGCCGCTTCCCCGACCCGGCGCTCACCGTCGTGCAGATCGTCGGCGGCAGTGCGGCCTGCGCGGCGGGCTATCTGCTGGCCGGGGTGGCGCGCGGCGGCTTGTTCCTGGTGTTGATGGTGGTGCTGATGGCGACCATGCTCTCGGCCACGCCACGGCAGATGCGCATCGGCAGCGTGCTGGCTGCGGCGCTGCTGGGCCTGGTGATGCTGTGGCTGGCGCTGCAGCGCAGCGGCTGGCCCTGGGTGGAGATCGTGCATTTCGGCCTCGTGGCCACCATGCTGCCTGCGGCCTCGGTGCTGACGGCGCGGCTGGCGCGCATGCGCGAGCGCAGCCGCCGCCAGCAGCAGGAGCTGCAGGCCGCACTCGAACGCATCCGCGAGCTGGCCACGCGCGACGAGCTGACCGGGCTCGTCAACCGCCGCCACATCGGCGAGCTGATGCAGCAGGAGCACCAGCGCTGCATCCGCTCGGGGCGCAGCTTCTGCATTGCGGTGCTGGACATCGACCACTTCAAGACGGTCAACGAGACGCGCGGGCGCGCCGTCGGTGACGCCGTGCTGCGCAGCGTCGCGCACGAGGCGATGCGCCGGGTGCGCGTCTCCGATGCCTTTGCGCGCTGGGGCGGTGACCGCTTCGTGCTGCTGCTGTGCGATGCGCGCGCACCGCTGGCCCGCGGTGGCGTCGAGCGCGTGCGCAGCGGGCTGGCCGGCCTGCAGATCGCCGTGCCCGGGGGGGCGCTGGCGGTGACCTTGTCGGCGGGCCTGGCCGAGCACCATGCCGGCGAGTCGGTCGAGATGACGCTGGACCGCGCCGAGCGCGCGCTCACCGAGGCCAAGCGGCAGGGCCGCAACACCCTCGTGCTGGCTGCCTGACGCGGCCCGGGGTCGCCCGCTATGCTGCGCGCCGCGCAGGACATCGAATGGAGAAGACCGACATGAGCGACGCCCCGACCCGCCACGCCCTGCGCGTGCACCAGTTCCTGGGCCTGCGTCCGGGCCCGCGCCTGCTGGTGCTGGG
>JADZCL010000410.1 GCA_020851615.1 Rubrivivax sp. | reverse complement strand
GAGTAGGTGTTCTTCACGCCGACGATCATCATGTGGTGCGTCGAACGCGGGTGCATGTAGACGCCGGTGATCGGGATGCCCTGGCTGCGCAGCAGCTTGTCCAGCTCCAGGCCCAGCGAGAACGAGCGCAGCAGCTGCCCCTCGTCCTGCGGCACGCCCATGTTGGAGATCGTCATCGTCGCGTTGTTGCGGTAGGTGATGCAATTGACGCGGAAGGTGACGCGGAACTCGCGCGGGCTGGTGCGGTAGCCGGTGTACTCGCCGAAGGGGCCTTCCTCGACCTTGTAGTCGGGGACGATCTCGCCTTCGATGACGATCTCGGCGTCGGCAGGCACCTCGAGGTCGTTGGTCTCGCACTTGACCAGCTTGACGGCCTCGCCGGCGAGCATGCCGGTGAGCTCGGGCTCGGGGATCTGCGAGGGCGCGCAGGCGGCCATGGCGGCCAGCGGCGACAGGCCGATGACGGTGGCAAACGGGCAGGTCTCGCCGCGCGGCAGGTAGTACTCGGTGAGCGCCTTGCCAAGATCGGAGAAGGGGAACACGGCGCCGGACATCGTGCGCGAGTCGAACATCATCTGCCGGTACATGCCCCAGTTCACGTCACCGCGCACGGGGTGCTTGGTGACGACGGCGTGCCAGGTGCCGACGTAGCGGCCGCCGTCGCCCTCGTGCACGAGCGGCACGGGCAGGCGGCACAGGTCGACGTCCTTGCCGCTCAGGATGTTCTCCTTGCACGGCGCCTGGTCGCGCGGGACGATCACCGGTGCGATGGGCTCGCCACTGGTGCGCTTCAAGTATTCGCGGCCGAGTTCGGGCAGCGAGGTCTTGGGGTCCATGCCCATCGAGATCGCCATGCGGCGGTAGGTCGACAGTGGCGCCCCGAAGAAGCGAAAGCCCGGGTAGTCCTTGATCTTCTCCATGAAGGGCGCGGGAGCGGCGAGTTCGCAGACGCGGCGCACGATGGCGCCGGCTTCGTTCTCCCAATCGACTTCCTGTGCGATGCGAACCGCGTCGCCGGAGGCGAGGCAGGCCTCGACGAATTCACGATTGCTGCGGGGTGGGGTGGCCACTTGCACTTTCTCCTGGTTGGGGGGGTGGATCGGGTGGTTCAGGCAATCTTGGAGAGGAGTGCCTCCCACTTGCCCTGTGTCTTGAGAATCATCTCGGCCGCCTCGCGCACGGCGCCGTAGCCGCCGCGCGCCTTGGTGACGTAGGCCGCGGCGCTGCGCACCTCATCGACAGCGTCGGCCACGGCGATCGGCAGGCCGACGCGCTTCATCATCGAGAGGTCGACGAGGTCGTCGCCCACGTAGGCCACCTGCTCGTCGGTGATGCCCATCTCGGCGAGCATCTGTTCGTAAGGCTCGGTCTTCTTCTTGATGCCCTCGTGGAAGCGCTTGATCTTCAGTTCCTCGGCGCGATGACGCACCGAGCCCGACTTCTTCGAGGTGATGATCGCCACGTCGATGCCCGACATCTGCAGCGCGACGACGGCAAAGCCGTCCTTGATGTCGAAGTTGCGCTGCTCGACGCCGTTGTCGTCGATGACGATGCGCCCATCGCTCATGACGCCGTCGACGTCGAGGATGACGAGCTTCACGTTCCTGGCCTTGTCCATGCGGATCTCCTGGCAGGCGGCCACCGCGTCGGCGCCGCCGGGTTGCATCAATGGGGGTACTTGACGAGCGGGCCTTCGAGCTCGGCGCCGACACTGTGGCTGCGCCCGCCGTAGCGCACCACGGGCTTGCCGCCCTTGCGCACGTTCCAGCCGGTGACCAGGCCCAGGAACAGGTCGTGGTCGCCGCAGGCGGCGACCTTGAGCACGCGGCACTCGTAGCTTGCTGCGGCACCCACCACGCGCGGGCTGCCGACCGACTCGGCGGGCTCCAGGCGCAGCGCGAGCTTGTCGAGCTTGGTCGGGTCGTCGCCCTTGATCGAGCCGGCCAGCAGCGCCTTGGCGTTCTGCGCCTCGTCGACGACGTTGATGGTGAACTGCCGGCTCTGGTTGACGAGCTCGTGCGTGCGCATGCCCGGCCGCAGGTAGACGGCGATGATCACCGGGTCGTACGAGACCCACATCGCCGTCACGGCCGCAATGTCGGTGGCGTCACCGGCCTGCACGGCCAGCAGCGCCTGCGGGCAGGGCAGGCTCGAGAGCAACTTGCCGAGTTCGGCGTAGCGGGCACGCTTGGCGTCGGCGGCGGCCGTGCCCTTGGCGACAGCCTTCGCGGTCTTGGCAGCCTTCGGCGCAGCGGGCGCCTTCGCAGTTCTGGTGGCCATGTGTGTGCTCCCTTCAACCCAGCCCGTACTCGGCCCAGCGGCCACGGATCTTGGCCAGCATTTCTTCGTCCATGCGCGCCTCGACGGGCTTTTGCTTCCACTCGTAGGGGATGCAGGCGTCCATCAGGATGCGCGAGGTGATGAGCTTGTCGGAGTCGGGGTCCAGCGCCGGATCCAGCGGCGTCGAGCGGCCGCGCTTGATGAGCTCGGTGCCACGCAGCGGGTCGTAGCGGCAGGACAGCGCCCACATCACGCGCTGCAGGTCGTCGGCCATGATGTCCTCGTCGACCGTGATCACGCCCTTGATGCCGTAGGAGCCCGTGTTGCTGCCGATCACCGCGTCTGCGACCTGGCGCGAGTGGCCGGGGTAGGCCTGCTTGATCGACACCACGGCCCAGAAGCGGCCGGCGGATTCAGGCAGCACGCACACCGACTGCACGCCGGGGATCTTCATCTTCTCGAGCTCGGTCCACAGCGTGGCCGTGCGCGTGAAGGCCAGCAGCATGTGCACGTCGGTGACCGGACGGCCCTGGCCAGTGGCCCACAGAACGGGGTTGTTGCGGTGCAGGATCTGCTTGACCTCGAGCGCGGGCTTGAGGATGGGCTTGTGCAGTTCGTCGGTGTAGTAGCCGGTGTACTCGGCGAACGGCCCTTCCTGGCGGAAGTTGTTGGGGTCGATCTCGCCTTCCAGCACGATCTCGGCGCCGGCGGGAACCGGCAGGCCGGTCAGGGGGGCCATCAGGAACTCGGCCTGCTGGCCGCGCACGGTGCCGGTGATGTCGAAGTCGTTGGCGCCCTTGTGCATCAGCGTGCCGGCCATGAAGATCAGCGGGTCGCAGCCGATCACCGCAGCGGCCGGCATCTTCTTGCCCATCTTGGCGTACTTCTTCATGATGCGCTCGCCGCGCTTGCCGGGCAGGATCTGCACGCCGCAGGTCTTGTTGTCGAGCATCTGCATGCGGTAGGTGCCGAGGTTGGTCTCGCCGGTCTCGGGGTCGCGCAGCACGACGAAGACCATGGTGCCGATGTAGCGCCCGCCATCCAGCGGGAAGAACTTGGGCACCGGGAACATGTTCAGGTCGACCTTGTCGCCGCTCAGCACGTTCTCGAGCACCGGGCCGTCCTTGACCTCCTTGGCCTTGATCAGGCCTTCGGAGCTGATGGTCTTCTTCATCCACGCCTGCGCCGACTCGCACAGGGTGTTGCCGTGCGGCAGGCCCAGCATGATGGCCAGGCGCTTGGTGGTGGCGAAGGCGCCGGTGAAGACCGGGGTCGAGTAGCCCTTGATGTTCTCGAACAGCAGCGCCGGTCCCTTGCGCTCCTCGACCAGCTTGGAGACGTGCGAGACCTCCAGATTCCAGTCGACCTCGGCGCCGATGCGCGTGAGTTCGCCGGCCTGATCGCATTGGGCGATGTAGCTGCGCAGATCCATTTGACTTGTGCTCCTGTCGTGGGGGTTCGTGTTGAGGGCGTGTGGGAGGGCTTGCGGTTGCGGGTGCGGTTCAGGCGGCCTTGGCGATGGCCTGCGCGTCCTGCACCGATTCGATGACCGAGTAGCCGGCCTGCTCGAGTGCGGCGGTGACGCCGGCCACGCTCTGGCCGTGGAAGCGCACGATCAGCTTCTTCAGCAGCGCCGGCTGCTTGCCGTTGCCGATCGGGTAGATGGCGATCACTTCGGCGCCGCTGCCCTCGACCAGGTCGGTCACCCGACCGATGGTGCCGGGCTCGATCTTCATCGGCGCCAGCGTCACGCCACTGCGCCGCTCGAAGGCGCCCAGGAAGTGCGCAGCCATGGCGAAGATCTCGTTGGCCGAAATGAGGCCGACCACCGCGCCCTTGTCCATCACCGGGAACTGGCCGACCTGGAGTTCCTGGCCGGTCTGCAGGACGTGCTCCATGGTGTCGTCGGCGTGCACGGTGGCGGGGTTGCGCACCATCAGGTCGCGCACGCGCAGCCGGGTGGAGAAGAACGCGAACTCGTCGGGACTCTGCGCGCGCGCCACGTGGTGCGCGGCGCGCAGGCAGTTGGTGCGCGTGAGCAGGCCGCGCAGGCGGCCGTCCTCGACCACCGGCAGGCCCTGCACGCTGGTCTCCGAGAAGATGCGATTGGCTTCGCTGAGCAGTGTCTCGCCCGTCACCGTCACCGGGGTGGGCTTCATCCAGTTGCGCACGATCACGCCGATGTCTCCTTGTCTGTCTTCAGCTCACGCGCCGGCCCGAGAGCAGGCCGGAGACGATGTAGTTCATTGCCGAGGCGGCGCCTTCGGCCTTGTTCTCTTCCTTGGCCTTGGCCTCGGCCTTGGCGCTCCAGACGGTCTC
>JADZCL010000409.1 GCA_020851615.1 Rubrivivax sp. | reverse complement strand
TCGTGCGCCGCGTGAAGGACGAGTTCCGCGTCCCCACCTTCGCCTACCAGGTCAGCGGCGAATACGCGATGCTCGAGGCCGCCGCGCGCAACGGCTGGCTGGACCGCGAGGCGGCGATGATGGAGGCGTTGCTGGCCTTTCGCCGCGCCGGTGCCGACGGCGTGCTGAGCTACTTCGCGCTCGACGCGGCGCGTGCACTGCAGCGCGCCTGAAGCCGCAGGCTGCGCGACCGCGAAGCCGGGGACCGGGCGCGATGGGCTTCACGCGGCGGCAGCTGGCGCTGCTGGTGGTCCTGACGCTGATCTGGGGACTGAACTGGCCGGTGATGAAGCTGGGGATCAGCGGCTGGCCGCAGGCGCCCGCGCCCTATCCGCCGCTGACCTTTCGTGCCCTCTCCATCGCGCTGGCGCTGCCGGTGCTGGCACTGGGCCTGCGCATGCTGCGCGTGCCCCTGGGCATCCCACGCGCGCATTGGGCCGAACTGCTGCGGCTCACCGCCAGCAACATGCTGGTCTGGCACCTGGTGCTGGTGGTTGCGCTGCAGTCGCTGAGTTCGGGGCGGGCGGCCATCCTCGGCTACACGATGCCGATCTTCTCGGCGCTGTGGGGTGCGGCGGTCTTCGGCGACCACCTCTGGCCACGCCAGTGGGCCGGCGTGGCGGCCTGCGCGCTGGGCGTGCTGCTGCTGCTCGTGCATGAGTTCGGCCGTCTGGCCGGTGCGCCCTGGGCGGCGCTGGCGATCGTGGGCTCGGCCTGTGTCTGGGCCTATGGCACGCACCGGCTGCGGCGCAGCACGATGCCGGTGCCCACGCTCGCGGTCGCGTTCTGGATGACGCTGTTGACCGGCGTGGCGGTGACGCTGGCGGCCTGGCTGTTCGAGCGTGCGCAGTGGCAGTGGCCCTCGCCCACCGTGCAGGCGGCGATCGCCTTCAACGCCTTCGCGGTATTCGCCGTCGCGCAGGTGATCTGGATCGTGCTGGCGCGCAGCCTGCCACCCCTGGCCAGCACGATCAGCGTGATGATGATCCCGGTGCTGGGTGTCTTCAGCGGCGCGCTGGCGCTTGGCGAGCGGCTGCACTGGCAGGACTTTGCCGCCGTTGGACTGTTGATTGCGGCCATCGCTGCCGTGCTGCTGCCGCGGCGCCGCTAGGGCAGCTGCTGCGGCCGGGTGCGGGCCGCATGCGGCGGCACTGCGCCTTCGTTCACGGCCCGCGCGGGCCACGGCGCGGGCCGCGCACGCATTGCGGCCTAGCATCCGCGCTGGTTCAAAGCAGAGGATGCCTGCCCATGTGTGGAATCGTCGGCGCCGTCAGCTCGCGCAACATCGTTCCGGTGCTGATCGAGGGCCTGAAGCGGCTGGAGTACCGCGGTTACGACTCCTGCGGCGTGGCCGTGCACCAGGACGGCGAGCTGCGCCGCGCCCGCAGCACTGCGCGCGTGGCTGAACTCGAGGCCGGGGTGCGCAGTGACGGCATTGCCGCGGGCACCGGCATCGCGCACACGCGCTGGGCCACGCACGGCGCGCCGGCCGTGCACAACGCGCACCCGCACTTCTCGGCCGGCCCGGGTGTGGATGCGGCCAGTACCGGCTTTGGCGCGCTGGGTGATGCGGACGAGGGCGCCGAGCTCGCCCGCATCGGCCTGGTGCACAACGGCATCATCGAGAACCATGATGAATTGCGCACGCAACTGCGTGCGCAGGGCTACGTCTTTGCCAGCCAGACCGACACCGAGGTCATCGCCCACCTCATCGACCACCTCTACGAGGGTGACCTGCTGCAGGCCGTGCAGCGTGCGCTGCCGCAGCTGCGCGGCGCCTACGCGATCGCCGTCTTCTGCCGCCACGAGCCCGGGCGCATCGTCGGCGCGCGCCAGGGGTCTCCGCTGGTGCTGGGCGTGGGCGTGGACGAGCGGCAGGGGGAGTACTTCCTCGCCAGCGACGCGATGGCGCTGGCCGGCGTGACAGACCGCATCGTCTACCTCGAAGAGAGCGATGTCGTCGACCTGCGCCTGGGGCGCTGCGCGATCAGCGCCCCTGGCGCCAGCGGCCGCTTCGCCGCCGTCGAGCGGCCGGTGCGCGTGGTGCATGCGCACAGCGGTGCAGCCGAGCTTGGCCCCTACCGGCACTTCATGCAGAAGGAGATCTTCGAGCAGCCGCGGGCGATCGCCGACACGCTCGAAGGCGTCACCGGCATCGACCCGGCGCTGTTCGGCGATGGCGCGCACGAGGTGCTGCGCGGCATCGACCGTGTCCTCATCCTCGCCTGCGGGACCAGCTACTACAGCGGCAGCACCGCGCGCTACTGGCTGGAGTCCATCGCCGGCATCCCGACCAGCGTCGAGATCGCCAGCGAATACCGCTACCGTGACAGCGTGCCCGACCCGCGAACCCTGGTTGTCACGATCAGCCAGAGTGGCGAGACGGCCGACACGTTGGCCGCACTCAAGCATGCGCGCGGGCAGGGCATGCCGCACACGCTCACCATCTGCAACGTCGCCACCTCGGCGATGGTGCGCGAGTGCCGGCTTGCCTACATCACGCGCGCCGGTGTCGAGATCGGCGTGGCCAGCACCAAGGCGTTCACGACCCAGCTTGTCGGCCTGTACCTGCTGACCCTGGTGCTGGCCCTGCTGCGCGGGCGCCTGACCGAGAAGCAGGAGGCCAGCCAGCTCAAGGCGCTGCGCCACCTGCCGCTGGCCGTGCAGGCGGTGCTGGCGCTGGAGCCCCAGGTGATCGCCTGGAGCGAGGAGTTCGCGCGGCGCGAACACGCGCTCTTCCTCGGCCGCGGGCTGCACTACCCGATCGCGCTCGAGGGCGCGCTCAAGCTCAAGGAGATCAGCTACATCCACGCCGAGGCCTACCCCGCCGGCGAGCTCAAGCACGGCCCGCTGGCCCTCGTCACCGACCAGATGCCGGTGGTGACCGTGGCGCCCAACGACGCGCTGCTCGAGAAGCTCGAGAGCAACATGGAGGAAGTGCGCGCCCGCGGCGGCCAGCTCTACGTCTTCGCAGACGCCGACGCGCGCATCGTGAGCGGCCCCGGCCGGCACGTCATCCGCATGCCCGAGCACTACGGCGCGCTCAGCCCCATCCTGCACGTCGTGCCACTGCAGCTGCTGGCCTACCACACCGCCTGCGCCCGCGGCACCGACGTCGACAAGCCACGCAACCTGGCCAAGAGCGTGACGGTGGAATAGGGCCGCGGGC
>JADZCL010000408.1 GCA_020851615.1 Rubrivivax sp. | reverse complement strand
GCAGGGCCTTGTCGACCTCGCGCTTGCGCAGATGGGCGCTGACCAGCGCCAGATCGGCCAGGGCCCCGCTGTCGCTGCCGGCGATCTGCTCGAGCTCGCTGATCGCCTGGTCGGTCTTGCCCTTGCCGAACTCGGTCAGGGCCAGCGCGGTGCGGATGCGGGGGTCGTCGGGCTTGAGCTTGGCCGCGCGCTGGTAGAGCTCCTCGGCCTTCTTGGTGTTGCCGGTCTGCAGATGGGCCTCGGCCGCGATCTGCAGCGTGCTGGCGCCGGGGTTGCGCTCCAGCAGCGGGTCCAGCGTCGTGAGCGTCTTCTGCGGCTGACCGGTGCGCAGGTAGATCTGCGCCAGCATGCCGCGCGCCAGGGGCAGCTCCGGCGCCTGCTGCAGCGCCTTGCCGAGATAGGTCTCCGCCTGCGCCAGGTTGCCCAGGCGGGATTCGATCGCGCCGGCCAGCTGCAGCGCCAGCGGATTGGTGGGCATGGCCTGCACGACCGGGCGCATGTGCTCCTGTGCAGCCTTGTAGTCCTTGGCGTTGTAGGCCAGTTCGGCCTCGAAGAAGCGTGTGCGCGGGTGCCCCGGGAACTGCTTCTTCATCTCGGCCACGGCTGCCTTGGCGGCCTCGGCATCGCCCTCCTGGAAGAGGGTGGTGACGGCGGCGACGTGCGCGGCCATCAGCTTGGGGTTGGCCGCCACGGCGTGGCCGAAGGCCGCGATCGCGGCCTTGCGGTCCTTGTCGATGCGCAAGGCGAGTTCACCGTCGAGCAGCCAGGCGTCGGCCGACTTGGGATCGGCCGCCAGCACCTGCTTGACGATCGCGCGGGCCTCGGCGGCCTGGTTCCTGTCGACCAGCAGCCGCGCCTGCAACAGCCGCGCGCCGGCGTGCTGGGGTGCCACGCGCAGCGCCTCGTCGACGGCGCCCTGGGCTTCGTCGAACTGCCTCTGCGCCAGATGCGCCATCGCCAGCGTCACCGCCAGGTCGGCCTGCGCGTTGGCGTCGGTCAGCCGTGTGCCGGTGAACTGCCCGGTCAGTTCCGTGAACTCCCCCTCGGCCAGCATCGCGCGTGCCAGCAGCGGCGCGACCTTGACGGGCTCCACGCGCAGCTCGTTGGCCTTGCGCAGCTCGACCAGCGCGCCCTTGGGGTCGCCCAGCTCGAGCAGCGCCTTGCCCAGCAGCAGGCGCGCCTCGCCGTTCTGGCTGTTCTGCTGCAGGACCGACTTCAACTGCACGAGCGCGCCGCGGTAGTCGCTCTGGCCATCGAGCTCGCGGGCCTTGCCCATCAGCTCGGTTTCCGAGGGTCCGCCGCAGGCGGCGACGAACAGGGCAGCGGCCAGGGCAGCGGCGGTGAGGGGTCGGATCATGGCAACTGGAGGGCGCAGCTGCCGGGCCCTGCGGGCCCGGCTGACGCCGGTGCGAATGGCAAGACCGCGATCATGCCGCGCGGGGGCCGCGCCGGAACAGCTGCACCGCCCTGCCCATGGCCGCACGCCGCAGCGGGCGCGGTACTAGGTCACGCTGACCGGGCTGGTAAGCTCGCACGGGTCATCTCTGCACCATGCCGCGCCGCCAACCCATCCGGATTGCTGTCCACGCGGCCGCTGTGGTTGCGCTGTGGGTTGCGGCGATCTGGCCCGCAGCGGCGCGTGCGGCGTCTGCGCCGCCTGCCCCCGGTCTGCAGGAGTGCCGCCTGCGCGGACTCGAACACGCGGCGTGGTGCGGCACGCTGTCGCGGCCGCTTTCCGCTGCGGCGCCGCAGGGGCCGAAGATCACGCTGCACTATGCGGTGCTGCCGGCGCTGGCGCGCCTGCCCAAGCCTGATCCGGTGTTCTTCTTTGCCGGTGGCCCGGGGCAGAGCGCGATCGACCTGGCCGCACCGGTGGCGCGCATGCTGGCGCGCTTCTCCAATCGACGCGACCTGGTCTTGATCGACCAGCGCGGCACGGGGCGCAGCGCACCGCTGGCCTGCGCGGACGATGACGTGCCGACTCAAGCTCTGGCTCAGAGTCTGGACGAGGCCGCAGCGCAAAGCGAGCTGGCGCAGTGCCGGCAGGACCTGGAGCGCCTGCCCTACGGGGACTTGCGCCACTTCACGACCGTCGAGGCGGCAGGCGATGCCGAAGCCGTGCGCCAGGCCCTGGGTGCGCCGCAGGTCAACCTGGTCGGCGTCTCCTACGGCACGCGGGTGGCGCTGGAGTACCTGCGCCAGGCGCCAGGGGCGGTGCGCCGCGTGGTGCTTGATGGCGTGGCGCCGCCGGACATGGCCTTGCCGGCGGCGTTCGCGCGCGACGCGCAGTCTGCCTTCGACGCGCTGCTGACGTGGTGCGCGGGCGATGCGGCCTGTCACGCCCGCCACCCGCAGCTGGCCGCGCAATGGCAGGCGCTCCTGGCCGGCCTGCCTCGGCCGGTGCTGCTGGTGCATCCGGTGACCGGGCGCGAGGAGCGGGTGACCCTGACGCGCGAGGCCCTGGCCGGCCTGGTGCGCGCGCCGCTCTATGCGCCCGCACTGGCCGCCGGTTTGCCGCTGGCCATCGAAGAAGCCGCAAGCGGGCGCTGGTCGGCACTCACCGGCCTGGCGCTGGCCCTGGGGGGCGGGTCGGTGGGGCGCATTGCGCAGGGGCAGCACTTCGCCGTGCTGTGCAGCGAGGACATGCCGCGCGTGGACGCCGCG
>JADZCL010000407.1 GCA_020851615.1 Rubrivivax sp. | reverse complement strand
CCGCGCGGCCGGCGGGCAGCAGCAGCGGCAGGTCGCGGTTGGTGCACAGCGTCGTCACGCCGAGCTGGCGCAGGTCGTCGGAGAAGGGTGCATCGCGCTGGTCGACCAGCGAGAGGAAGACCTCGCTCCCCAGGTAGCGTGTGCGTGGGCCGGCGCGCAGCGCGTGCTCGGAGAACAGGCGCGGCTCGCGGCGCACGGCGTAATAGGCCTGGTCGTCGGCGCGCAGGCCGTGCAGCGCGGCGTAAAGGGGCGCGAACTCGCGCGCCTCGATGCGGCCTTCGTAGTGGCCGGTGACGGACTGGATCGCGTAGACCTCGTAGTCGCGCGGGCGCGTGCGATCGGGGATGACGTGGTACTCGTTCACCCCGGGGCTCAGGTGGATGCGGTCGGCCGTGCGCGGCAGGAGGTTGATCGCGGGCACGCAGTGCAGCAGGAGGTTCTGCGCATCGACCACCGGCTCCAGCGCCGGCTGGGCGCGGCGCAGCAGCAGCGTCACGCCGACCTGGCGCGCCTTGCATTGCCGCAGCGCCGGGGCCAGCCCGCTGATCGAGAGGAAGCGAAAGCGTGCGGGAAAGGCGAAGTACTCGTGCAGCAGCCGGTGGCCCTGGAAGGCACGGTGGCCGTAAGGCAGCAGGGCCTGCGCCTGCTCGAAGCCCTCCGGACGCACCGCGTCCGCCGGCAGGCGCGCAAAGACGCGCTGCGGCTCCTGGGCGTCGTGCACCAGCACGGCCAGCACGCCGCTGTGGATCAGCTCTTGCAGCTGGGTGGCGACGTTGTCGGGGCCGGCAAGGAACAGGTCCAGACGGTCCAGCGCGATCTGGTCGAAGGTGAGCCCGCTCTGTGCCACGAGGTCCAGGCGCAGATGCCCCGCCGCGGGGGCTGGCAGCGGCAGCGTGGTGGTGGGCAGATCCACTGGCGGCCCACCCAGGCGGGCGCGCGTGAGCGCCAGCGGCCACAGCGTCAGTGCGTGGCCGGTGCGGAACTCGCACGGCGTCTGCTCGTCGGCCAGCTTGCGGCTGCGCAGCACTGTCCCCGCGGCGAGCGCAAAGCCCGCGGCCAGACTGCCTTCGGTGGTGTTGGGCTCGAACTGCGCCACCAGCATGGCCGGCGTGGGCGCCAGGTAATGCGGGCAGACCATCTCCAGGATGCGCTGCGACAGACGGGGGAACTCGGCATCCATCTTCAGCTGGATGCGTGCGGTCAGGAAGGCGAAGCCTTCGAGCAGGCGCTCGACGTAAGGGTCGGCAACCTCGGTCTCGCGCAGGGTCAGCCGGCCGGCCACCTTGGGGAAGGCGGCCGCGAACTCGGCGCCCAGCTCGCGCAGGTAGGCCAGTTCGCGGTTGTAGTACTCGACGAACTCGGGCTTCACGGCGGCGACCTCGTGGGCGGCGGCGTCACGCCGGCTGCAGCGCAACCTGGCCCGACTCGAGGTCGAGGCTGCTCTTGAGCAGCATCTCGATCGGATAGGGCATGGACCAGAACTGGCAGCGGATCTCGAACTGCAGCGTGTTGTGCTGCGCCAGCATGTCGGTGGCCGTGACGAGCGTCACCTGCAGCGAGTCGGCGAGGATGCGCGGCTCGAAATCGATGATCGCGCGCCGGATCCCGGTCTCCACGCCGGGCCAGTCGAGCTCGGAGAGCAGCTGTCCCGACAGGGGCGGCAGGCCGTAGTTGAGCACCGAGCGCTCGGCGTACGGCAGGCCGTCGAAGTCGATCAGGCCGCGTGCGTTGTTGGCGTTGAGCAGCCAGCCCAGATCGCGCAGCAGGGCGTTGCGCAGGCGTGATTCGGTGACGAAGACGGCCTCGGCGCGCTCGCTTTCCGCTAGCGGGGCGTCGTCGGTGAGGCGGTCCAGCAATGCGGGCTGCAGCCGGTCCTTGCCGCCGTCGGCGCCGGGCCGGGGCGGTCGCAGCGTCGTCGCCATCGCCGGGGGCCCGCTCAGGCGGCGTCGAACTGCACGCGTCGCACGTCCAGCAGCGCGTGCTCGTCGCCGTCGGCCAGCCACACCCGCTGCCCGAGGCCGCTGGCATGATCGTCGCCCAGGTCGGTCCAGTCGGTGCGACGCGCCAGGCGCAGGCCGTCGTCGCCGGCTTCGCTTCCGGCATAGCGCGTGGGAATGAAGCCGGCCAGCGTGCTGCCGGTGGTGAGCGTCACCTCGCAGGCCGTCCAGACGAAATCGCGCAGGTCCTGCGGCTTCTCGAAACCGATGGTGCGGATCGCCGTGAACGGCACCCAGTAGTAGTTGCCGTTGGCCAGCAGCTCGCACACCGGGCCCAGGCGCGAATCGGCGTCGGCAAGCCACTCGAACGGTTCGTCGTTCAGGCGCCCGCTGCTTGCCGGCGCCTGCTCGAAGGCCTGCGCACGCAGGGTGGCTGCTGCCTTGAAGTCGCCCTGCCCGAGCAGGCGCAAGGCCTGCGTGAGCAGCCCCATCCAGGGCGGCGGTTCACCCAGGATGTTGGGCGCCCGACGGCCGGCAAAGACCTCGGCGCGCAGCACCTCGCAATGGATCGCCTCCCGATAGGCGCGCGCCATCGGCTTGGCCTTGTCGTCGATCTGCGCGGCCATCTGCAGGGCCTCGAGCGACTTCTGCCACTG
>JADZCL010000406.1 GCA_020851615.1 Rubrivivax sp. | reverse complement strand
GAGCTGAAGTCGTGCTCGCCCAGCAGATGCGCGGCGGCAGCGCGCATGGCCTGCGCCTGCAGCGGCCGGAACACCCAGCCCACCAGCCCCTGCTCGAGCGACGGGCGCACGGGGGATTCGAGCACGACGAAGCGATAGCGCCGCCCGCGGGCGCTGTTGCGGGCGTGGAAGCCGCGCGGCACAGCGCGGCACCACTGAACGCCGATATCGGCCGGCAGGAAGCGGTTGGTGCCGCGCACCCAGGCGAAAGGGTCACGCTGCACGGGTGGGTCCAGGTGCACGACCTGATTCACGCCGTGCACGCCGGCATCTGTACGCCCGGCGCAGATCGTGCGCACCGGCTGCGCGGCGAACGCCGCAAGCGCAGCCTCGAGCCGGTCCTGGACGGTCTGCCCGCCCGGTTGCGACTGCCAGCCCTGATAGGCGCTGCCGCGCCAGCTCAGGCCCAGTGCCAGGCGTTCAGCGGGTGGGCCCGGTCGGTCATCAGGCAAGGCCTTCGAGCATCGCCTGCGCCTTGGAACGGACAACGCCGTCGGCCTTGGCGATGACCTCCTCGAGCAGGTCGCGCGCGCCCTCGATGTCGCCGATCTGGCGGAACTCCTCGGCCAGCTCGAGCTTGCGCGCCAGCGGGTCGCCCTCCTCGTCGATCGGCAGGTCGATCAGCGGCTCGGCGGCGGCGGCGCCTGCGGGCTCGCTGCGACCCATCGAGACGGTGCGCGGCTCGTGCGTGTCGGGAATGCCGAAGCCCGCGAAATTCAGGCCCTGGTCGCCCATGTCGACGCGCGGCAGCGGCATCGTCGTGGGCTGCGGGTGCTCGGGCAGCAGCTGGTCGAGATCGAAATCGATGTCGCCCTCGCCCGCCGCAGGCGGCGTGGCCAGCATCGCCGCCGGTTGCGTCGTGACATCGTCAAGAGTGGCGACGGGCTCGAAGGCCAGACTGTCGTCGGGCATGATGTCCACCTTGGGCGGCAGCGGACGCGTCGTCTCCTGCGGCAGCGGCGCGTCGTGCCCGAGGTCCAGGTCCAGGTCCAGGTCGCCCGGGCGCGAATCGAGGCTGAGATCGGGGACGAAGGGCGGTGGAGCCACCGGGCTGGCGAACGGCTGCGTCGTTGCACCCAGGGGCTCGTGCACCGGTTCGCCGCCGGAGCCGGTCACGGGCTCCGGGTGGCCGCCAGGCTGGTACAGCGGGTTCTCGGGGTCGACCTGCAGACCCAGCTCCTGGGCGCGTGCCCAGTCCTCGCCCTCGCCGCGCGTGAGCGAGTGGACCTGCGTGGCCAGCAGCTCGAAGCCGTTGGGATCGCGCCGTTTGGCGTAGACCTCCAGCAGCTTGGTACGGATCGCCATGCGCTGCGGATTGGCGCGCATGGCCTCCTTGAGGATTTCCTCGGCCTGCAGGTCGCGCCCGTACGCCAGGTAGACGTCGGCCTCGGCCACCGGGTCGACGTCACCGATGGCATCGAGCTGGCTGAGCGAATAGCTCATCGACGATGAGGCCGATGAGGACGCGTCGGCCGCCTCGCGCGTGTCGATGCGCTGGCCCCCGCTGGCACCGAAGAAGGAATCAGGCTGCAGGCGGCTCTCGAGGAAGGAGGTCTCGCCGCCACTCTTCTTCTTCGCCCGTGCACGGTAGATGCCCAGTCCCGCCAGCAAGGCCACCAGCACACCCGCGCCCGGCAGCGTCCAGGGCGACTCGAGCAGGCCGGCAAGGAAGCCGGGTTCCTCGGCCGCAGCCACCGGTGCGGCCGCTGGCGCCGAAGCCTGGGCCACGGCCGGTGACGCCGCCGCTGCGGGCGCGACCGCAGCCGACGCGACCCCGGCAACCGGCGCCGGCGGCGCCGCCGATGCTGCAGGTGCTGCAGGTGCCGGCGGCACCGCGGTTGCCGGCACGGCAACCGGCGCCGCCTGCGGGGCCGGCGCGCTCGGAGCTGGCGTGACGGCTGGCGTGGGTTCTGCCCGCACCGGGGGCGTTGCCGGCGCGGCAGGTGCAGCGGGTGACCCGGCGCCCTGCTGGAGGCGCTTGAGTTCCTCCACATTGCGCGAGAGCTCGGCCACGCGCGTGGCGCTGTCCTTGCGCTGGGCTTCGCGGGAGAGCTTGGCCTCGGGCGCACCGGGCTTGGCTGTGCCCTGCGAGAGGGTCAGCTTGTCCGGGCTCGCGGCGGCCGGCTTGCGGTCCTCGACCCGCGCCTGAACGGAGCCGGCCGCCTGCCGCGCCGGGCCTTCGGCCGCCTGCGTGGTGGCGCCGCTGGCCAGCCGCTGGCGATAGGCCGCGAAGTCAGCGCTCTGGGCCCGGATCATCTCGCGCGCCTGCGCGTGGCCGATCTGGCGCGCCGCGTCGGGTGCGGGCAAGGTCAGGACGCTGCCCGCGCGCAGGCGGTTCATGTTCTCGCCGACGAAGGCCTGCGGGTTGCCGCGGAACAGCGAGACCAGCATCTGATCGAGCGAGACGCCGGCCGGTGCATTGCGCGCGGCGATGCGCGAGAGCGTGTCGCCGCTGCGCACGCGGTACTGCGACTCGCTGCCGCTGCCACCGGATGCTGTGCGCGCCGGGGCCGCTGATGCCGCCGCGCGCGCCGGGGCCGCAGCAGGTGTTGCAGTCGGTGCGGGAACGGGCGCGGCGGTAGGCGCCGGTGCCGCAGCGGCCAGCGGCGCCACGGGTGCCGGTGTGGCCACCGCCGGTGTTGGCGCCTGCGCGGCCGCCTGGCGCGTGGGCGGATCCAGCAGCAGCGTGTACTCGCGCACCAGCTTGCCTGTGGCCCAGTTGGCCTCGACGATCACGTCGACGAAGGGCTCGGACAGGGGCCTGTCGCCGGCCAGACGCAAGACCGGCCGCCCGTCCGCACGCCGCTGCAGCGTGACGCGCGTGCCCGCCAGAGCGGCGTTGTATTCGATCCCCGCTGCGCGATAGGCCTCGTGTGAGGCGAGCTTGAGCTGCAGCGTGGCCGCTTCTTCGTCGCTCAGGTTGGTGACATCGACATCGGCCCGCAAGGGTTCGCCCAATGCCGATTGCACCGTGAGTCGTCCAAGCCCCAGCGCGAAGGCCGGAGAGGCCAGCAGGCAGGCAGTGGCCAGGGCCACCGTGGTCAGTGCGAAGCGCTCTGCGTTCAACGGGCGTTTGTCCAAGGCGTCCCCCATGGCAACCGGCGGGCGCTCGTCAGGAGGCCCGCCGTCGCAATCTCCGTCGACCCTCCACCGGGTGGCACGCCGACCATGCGGATGCGGTGGAAATCACAATAACATCAAGCATATAGGCTGCCAAGCTCATCCAAAGGCTGATGTTCACCGGCGAAATGGTTTGTTTCGCTGGTACAGGGGCCAATGTTGCAAGGCGACAACGCCTGGACACCGCTTGGTGCCGTGCACGACTCAGGCGTCAAGCAACAGGCGCAGCATGCGCCGCAGGGGCTCGGCTGCACCCCACAGCAACTGGTCACCGACGGTGAAGGCGCCCAGGTAATGCGACCCCATCGCCAGCTTGCGCAGGCGGCCTACCGGGATGCCCAGCGTGCCGGTCACCGCCACCGGCGTCAGCTCGCGGATCGTCGCCTCGCGCGTGTTGGGCACGACCTTCACCCACTCGTTGTCGGCGGCGATCAGCGCCTCGATGTCGGCCAGCGGTACGTCCTTCGTCAGCTTGAACATCAGCGCCTGGCTGTGGCAGCGCATGGCGCCCACGCGCACGCAGAAGCCATCCACCGGTACCGGGGGGGTGCCAAAGCCGGCGCCCTGACCGAGGATCTTGTTGGTCTCGGCCATGCCCTTCCATTCCTCGCGGCTGACGCCGAAGCCCTCGTCCTCGCGCCCCTTGCCCGCACCCAGGTCCTTGTCGATCCAGGGGATGAGCGAGCCGCCCAGCGGCACGCCGAAGTGCGCCGTCTCGTCGGCAGACAGGGCACGCTGGCGATCGATCACGCGGCGATCGATCTCGAGGATCGCGCTCCTGGGGTCCGCCAGCAGCGCCTTGACCTCGGCGTTGAGCGTGCCGAACTGCGTCAGCAGCTCACGCATGTGCTGTGCGCCCCCGCCGCTTGCCGCCTGGTAGGTCTGCGTGCTCATCCACTCGACCAGACCGGCCTTGTAGAGCGCACCCACACCCATCAGCATGCAGCTGACGGTGCAGTTGCCACCGATCCATTCGCGTCCACCCCGCGCCAGCGCGTTCTTGATCACCGGCAGGTTGACCGGGTCGAGCACGATCACCGCATCGTCGCGCATGCGCAGCGCGCTGGCGGCATCGATCCAATGGCCCTTCCAGCCCGCGGCACGCAGCTTGGGGTAGACCTCGTTGGTGTAGTCCCCGCCCTGGCAGGTGAGCACGATGTCGCAGCGCGCGAGCGCGCCGATGTCGTAGGCGTCCTGCAACCGGGCTTCGTTC